>JAJEEZ010000475.1:0-6134 GCA_022820705.1 Candidatus Latescibacterota bacterium
GACTCGATTTCGTGGCCGCGGAAAATTCCATGGGCTTTCACGCCCCGCAGGAAGCCGCCCGCATTCTCGGCGAAGCGTCCGATTACGCCCGCCAAGGCCAGATCGCTGCTATCGAGTGGTTGGTCTCTAGGCCAGAGGACAAGCCCTAGTTGCGATGGCAACCATACTACCTGTTCTAGGCTGCATAGGCGATGACTTCAAGCTCAGCCGCTTCACCCGTCTGCTCAAGTAAGTTCTCCACCTTTTCCATAACCGGATCCTCGATAGAGAATTCTGTGCAATTGGAGCATTCCAACACAGGTAGCTTCTTAATCACGACAATACTAGTCGGCCCAAGGCAGAAGGGAAGGTCTGAAATGGTCGGCTCCAAGCATCCTCCACAAACATGACACTTCACGATGATTTCCTCCGTAGATCTGAATGCCGATGGGCAGCTTGCGTCTATCTGTGCGTTCCGCCGATGTGTTCGGGTCCGAATTGCTCATTTTGTCTCGGAGTGTAATCTTCACTCGTCCTGTTGCCTAGCGAGTCAGACTTGATGCAGGTCCGAGAAGTGTTCAACGGGGATTTGAACCTCTTTGCTCGCCTTCTGCCCATGTACATGGAGTTCGTTGAATCTCTTTTCTATATCTCTCAATACGAAACCTTCAAAGTACTGTTCGCCACAGTACGCGCATTGAAGACAGGGGACGTCATCCACAATGAGAAATTGGCCATTGTGCCGATAAATGTACTGGGTTTGACGAGACTGAAGTTCCTTATGACCACAAAAAGAACAGCCCGTTTTCATCAGGCACCTCTTTGATATGGGTTTTTGAATTTCGGTGGTATTGGAATATAAACGGTAATAATGACCACGCGATTGTCAATTTCGCCGCACACAATATGCAGAGGTTTGCCCTGAGCCGTGAACCCTACCACCAAGCAACTTTCTCCCCGGCCCGTGTCTTCATACTGCTCAAGGAGTAGGCCCGACAGTAAGGCCTCTTCTATTTCGGCCAAGGTCAGGTTATCATTTTGTCTTTCTTGGTCGCCATGTCTCGAAAAGTAGTACTGACCCCCTCTGATTCTGCTCTGTATCCAGACTATATCCAACATCTCATAAAACCATTACGCTCAGAACCGGTGTTGGTCATAACAACTATCAATTGCTTAACGCGGTCCCCCCTATCACTCCCACTCGTCAAACGGATTCGCCGTGCCCGCCAGCGGCAGCCCTACCCGTGCTCCGGCCTTATGCGAAGCATGGGCCATCATCGCCATTTCTAGGTAAAGCCGCGCATTCTCCAGCTCTACCAACTCCCACTCTGGCTCCTTGCCCTCGATCATGTCGATCATGGACCGCGCCATGCGGCGATGCGCGTTGAGCCACTTGTGCTCGTCCGGCGGCGGCGACGAAGGCACGACCTCCCAGCGCGGGTCGCCAATCAGCCCGGGGTTGACCAGCGGGTGGTAGTAAATGTCCGGCAGGTTGACCATCGGCCCAGGCAGCGACAAAGTCCCTTCCGTCCCGTGAATATCGATCCGATAGGGATTCTCCTTCCCGTCCCCCCGGTACGACTCAAAATCAGCAGCCACTCCCCCCGGGAACTCGTAGTACGCCTTGATCCCGTCCCCAGCCACCAAGCCCATCCCTTCGACACCTTCCTTTACATCCTCCGGCGTCGCGCTGCGCCCATCCTGCGTCAGATGCGCATGACACCACAACGGCTCCCCAAACGCTTGCCAGAGAAAGTCAAAGAAATGCGGATACAAGTCCAAAAACAGTTGATCCCCGCCGTGCGCACCGCCCATCCCATAAATCCGACACAGCCGCGGCTGGCCGATCTTCCCCGCCTTAATCGCCGGAATCGCCACCCTTTGGATCGGCGGATGCCCCCGCCAAGGATGCGCCACCACCACCCTCACTCCGGCCTTATCGCGCGCTGCAATCATCTGGTCCACTTCGGCAACCGAAGCGGCCACTGGCTTTTCGAGGTACACATGCGCCCCGCGCTCCACGCAATTGAGCACCAACGCCAAGTGATCGCCGATCTCCCGCGACGCCACCACCGCGATATCCGGCTTCTCCTCCTCTAACATCTCCACGTAATCGGCGTATCCCTTGGGCGCTCCGGTCTTGGCGACAGCGGCTTGGCGTCCCGCCTCGTCGGGGTCGGCCAGCGCCACAATCTCCGCGCCTTCCACCCCGACAAACGCCATGTCGAGATAGTGGCCGTAGTTGCCGCGGCCTGTGTGCCCAATAATGCCAACGCGCATGATTCGTCCTTTCTTTAGTAAAGGGCAGATCCTATTAAAGTCGTCTTGTGCATCCTATTCTGCGTCCATCTGCGTCCATCTGCGGATTACAACTCCACTGCCCGCCCCGTCTCCATAGACTCCTTCACCGCGTCTAACACCCTCATCTGTGCGACGCTGTGCTCCGGCATGATCCGATGCTCCCGCCCCTCGGCCAAGCACTCGCACAGATGCTGCAACTGCAATGCAAACTGAAAGCACGGCGGGATTTCGATGACCTCCGCCCCGCTCGGCGTGCGATGCTCGATGGTCACGGCCCGATTCTCGTTATTCCACACCTGATCTAGCCGCAGCATCCCACGATGCCCGGAAATCTCCGCGTACTGCGAACTGAACGTATTAAAACCCACGGAAATCTGCGCGGTGCGGCCCCCGGAAAAGACCAGCACAATCGACGCGGCATCATCGGTCTCCAAGCCCAACTGCTGTGCGGCAAACACCCGCTCTGGCTCCTCGCCAAATACAAACCGCGCTTGGTGAATGTTGTAACAAGCCAAGTCGTAGATACTGCCGCCACCTTTGGCCTTGTTGAAGCGCCAATTAGACTCGGGCGTGCGCTCTTTGAGCGAGGCACCCGAACTAGTGCAAAACGTGCTCCGCACGCCGGTCAAGTCGCCGATTGCACCGGCGTCGAGCATGGCTTTGGCCCGCAAGTGCATGGGGTGATGGCGAAACTTAAACGCCTCAGCTACGAGGACGCGGTTTTTCCTGCCGGCTGCGACAAAGGCCGCTGCCTCGACCGCGTTTTGGGTGAAGGGCTTTTCGCAGAGCACGGCTTTTACCCGCCCCGAATCGCAGATCTGAATCCCAGTCTCCGCGTGAAAAGCACCCCAAGTGCAGATGATGGCAATGTCCAGCTCGGCTTCGTGGAGCATGGCGACGAGGTCGGTATAACGCGCTGCAACGCCAAACTCCTCGCCGTAGCGCGCTAGCTGCTCCGCGGACACGTCGCAAATGGCGACGAGGTCGGCTTCGGCAATCTGTTGGCAGGCCGTGCCGTGGGCGCGGGCGATACCACCCGTCCCCACGAGGCCAACGCGATAGGCCACGGCATCCTCCTTGCGATGGTTATATTTGTGGGCTTAGATCTTTGGGTTCAAAAAGCTGCGGCCGCAAGTAGATCGGCGCGCCGAGGCGCGTCACCAGCACCATGCCGTCGCTGGGCCGACAATCGAGCACCCACTCGCCAGCCTCGGTTTCAATGTACAAGTTGGCGTGAAAAGTATCGTCCTTGATGCTGTGGACGACGAGGTGCCGCACTTCGCCCTGCAGTTTCTCCAGCATCTCTTCCAACAGATCGTACGCCAGCGGGCGCGGGAAGTCCTCGTCCCGCATGGCCCTGACTAACGCCCGCGCCTCGCAGTGGCCGATGATGATGGGCAGCGGCGGCACATCGTCTCCTTTGAGCACGACAGCTACCCCATCGGCACCGAAGTCGCGCACATTGACAATTTGGGCGGGAATGAGGTCAGCAGGGGGTTCTCGGCCACAGGCTGCCAGCGCAAGGGCCGCCAAGGCCACGAGGAGCCATTTCATTATACTGCTCCTTTTCGGTTTGAGTCTTTTGCACACGGCCCAATTATAGGGGCTGTGGCTGCGGCCTGCAAAAGTGAACGGGGCGCTTTACGGTAGTCCTTCAGTAGCCTTGGCACGAGCGGCAGCAGCATAAAAAAATGAAAGAGCACGGGAATGAATAGAATCAATCGATGGTCTAATAGGCAGTTCAACCAACTGAGAACTGACCAGTCAGTTCTATTGACAAAGATTGAAACCTCATCTAAATTATCTACCAGAACTGACCAGTCAGTTCTATTGACAAGGATCGAGGCCTCGTCTATACTTCTTGGCGACATACGCCAAAGAAAGGATTCCCGTGGACGAAACACACATGACTAGGATCTGCTCCATATGACAACTCGCCAATATACGCTGTACATCGGCAGCGTCTTCCTACTCGCGCTAGGCTGCGGCGACGAGGAAGACGCACAGCAACCCGGCGGCATGCGCGGCGGTTGGGGCGGACGCGAAGCGGCAGCCATTCCAGTCAAAGGCGAAAAGGTCACGCGCGGCGACATGAGCGCCTACATTGAGACGTACTCCCGCCTCGAAGCCGAGCGCCGAGTCAGCGTCTTGGCACGCACGACCGGCTTACTCGAAGAGCTCGCGGCCGAAGAGGGCGACCTAGTCCGCCAAGGCCAAGTGATGGTCCGCCTCAACAAGGATGAACTGAGCCTGAATTTGCGCCAAGCCGAAGAGGCTTTTGCCGACGCCAGCACCAACTACGACCGCATCAAGACGCTGTACGAGCGCAGCATGGTCAGCCAATCCGAATACGACGCGGCCCACCTCCGCTTGGACAACGCCAAGATCGCCCTCGAAGAAGCCCAGCTCAATCTCGCGTACGCAGACGTTACTGCGCCGATTGCCGGCGTCGTCACCCAGCGGTTGGTCGAAGTGGGTGACCTAGTGCGCGGCAATCAAGAAGTCTTTGTCATCGCCGACCGCGACCCGCTGTTGGTGCGCATCTTCGCGCCCGAGCAGCGCATGTACCAGTTGCACCCCGGCCAAGAGGCCACTATCGCGGTCGAAGCCCTGCCCGACACGAGCTTCCGCGGCCGCATCCGCATGATTAGTCCAGAGGTCGATCCCACCAGCGGCACCGTCAAGGTCACCCTCGAAGTCGCCAGCGACGGCTTACTCAAACCGGGGATGTTCGCCACAGTGCGCATTATTACCGAGCGGCGGCCCCAGACCTTGATCGTCCCCAAAAAGGCCCTAATCCTCGAAACCGACGAGGACGACGTCTTCCTCATTGAGAACAGCACGGTGCGCCGAGTCGCCGTCGAGTTGGGCTTTGTCGAGGACGATCAAGTTGAGATCGTCTCCGGCCTCAAAGAAGGAGACCAAGTAGTGACCATTGGCCACGAGGGCCTCAAGGACGGTGCGGCCGTGCGGCTAGCCGGCGAGGGCCTACCGACTCCAGAAGAATTGGCCGCCGCAGAGTCCGCTGACCCCCGGGGCGGAGGCTTCGGGCCGCCCGGGGCTAGGGGAGGAGGCTGGCAGGGCGGCGGTCTGCCCGACAGCTTGCGCCAAGTCATCGCCGAGTACCGCCGCCAAGGCAAGCCTCTGCCCGACAGCTTGCGCCAAGTTCTGCGCGCAATGCGCGAGCAGGGCGGCGGCTGGCAAGGTAGGGGCGAAGGCAGGGGTAGGGGCGAAGGTAGAGGTAGAGGCCAGTGAAACTCGTCGAATTTTCCACGCGTCGCCGCGTCACAGTGGCGATGCTGATGGTGGCGATCATCGCCTTCGGCGGTGTGGGCTTTTCGCGCTTAGCCGTCAACCTCCTCCCGGATATCACCTATCCCACCATCACCGTCCGCACCGAATACGAGGGCGTAGCTCCCCTCGAAATCGAACGCCTCATTTCCGAGCCGGTCGAAGGCTTGGTCGGCGTGGTCAGCAACGTGGTCCGCGTCTCGTCGATTTCGCGGCCGGGCATCTCCGATGTGGTCGTCGAGTTCGGCTGGGGCACCAACATGGACTTTGCCTCGCTCGACATCCGCGAAAAGCTCGATTTGTCCAACCTACCGCGCGACGCCAGCAAGCCCATCCTCTTGCGCTTCGACCCCTCGCTCGACCCCATAATGCGCTTGGCTTTTTACGGCAATTTGAGCCTGATGGAGATGCGGCGCATCGCCGAAGAGCGGCTGCGCCCGGACCTCGAAAGCCTCGAAGGCGTAGCGGCCGTCCGCATCAACGGCGGCCTCGAAGAAGAAATTCAAGTCGAGGTCGAAGCCCAGCGCCTAGCTTATCTCGGCATCTCCATTAACCAAGTCACC
>JAJEEZ010000356.1:0-4050 GCA_022820705.1 Candidatus Latescibacterota bacterium
CAGTTGCATTCGGTAGAGGACCCGGAGGCGCACTCGGCGTTTTCTGCTAGCAATGAATTGCACGTCCTCGGCCCGCACGGGCTGCCGCTAGTCAAGCCGCCGTACGGCAGCATCACGGCGATTGACCTCAACAGCGGCGAGCATCTGTGGCGGACCGCGGTGGGCGAAGGCCCGGTCAATCACCCGGCGCTCAAGGGTCACGACTTGCCGGATATGGGCTGGGACAACCGCACCTTTGTCCTAGCCACGCCCAATCTCCTGTTGGCTACTTCGCAGGACCCGCACGACCTAGCCGATGCTGGCGAGGATTACTTCGTCGATCGCGATGCGTATCTGCGGGCGTACGATTTGGCATCGGGCGAGGAGATCGGTCGCGTCGAATTGCCCAGCAATGCCTACGGCGCGCCGATGAGTTATACGGTCGGCGACCGCCAATACGTGGTCGTCCCGGTGGGCAGCTCCGGGCGACCGCCCGAGCTGGTGGCGTTGGCCATTCCGCACGATGGAGAAGAATTGCCGCCCCAGGGACGCGACCGCAGCGACGCCGACCACAAAGCCTTTTACGAGGCCGTAGAAGCCATTGATGCCGGAGATAGCGGGACGCTACAGAAGCTGCTCGCCGAGTACCCCGAGCTAGCGACGGCGCGCGGCTATTTCGACGAGTACTACGAATACCCGGACTTTCGCGGGGCCACGCTCTTGCACCACCTAGCTGGCGAGCCGCAACGAGTGCCGCTGCCTGAAAACGCGGTTGAACTAGCCGCGGCCCTGCTCTCGGCAGGTGCTGACCCGAACGCCGCCACGTACGACTCGGTCAGCGTGCTGGATATGTTCATAGAAAGCGATCAGCTCGAATGGGCCGAGAGCAAACCCGCAATGATCCAACTCCTAGTGACCAATGGCGTGGATGTGAACCGCAACCGGGGCCAAATTTTATGGGACGCGCTCAGGGAAAGGGATCTAGAGTTGGCGAGCATGTTGGTCGCCGAGGGGGCAGACGTGGATTTGCGCTTTGCCGCCGCGGTCAACCGCGTTGATCTGATGGCCGAGTTCTTCGACTCCGAAGGTCAGCTAAAAGAGGGGATCGGCCATCTCTATCATCCCGACCCGGATACCGTGCTCACCGCCGAGCAGATTATGGTGGAAGCACTCAATTTTGCGGCCTACTGCGGGGCGCTGGAAGCGGCGGAATTTTTGCTGGATCGCGGCGCGGACGTCAACGGGTATGCCAGTGGATTTAGCCGGTTCGACCGCGGCAGTACGCCCCTGCACAAAACCGTCATGGCCGATCAGCTAGAGATAGCCCAGTTGCTCTTGGCGCGGGGTGCTGACCCCCTGTTGGGGGATCGGCGTTTTGACGTCGCGCCTTATAGGTGGGCCAACTTCATGGATACCTCTGAGGCTCTCGAAGAGTTGCTCAGAGAATACCATGAGACCGCCTCCGGGGAGACGGACGCAGACTCCAGCGCCGCTCCTCCGTGGATGCGCCGGAGGAACCGCGGGGGAGGGCGATAAAAACGCATAGAAACATCGCACGGCCTGTTGTGGACATTCTCTACCGCTAAAAGATGGAGCATCATGGGCCAAAAGACAGAACCGTTAGATGAAAGGCTGCGCGAGTTATTCGGCGAGGACGCCCGTAGCGAGGGGCCACTGGCCGCCAGCGGTGCCGGGCGGCGCTTCACGGGTATCGATCTGTGCCGCCCGCTCAATCCCGAGCAGGTGGCCTTTCTGCTGGACGCCCTGAGCCAGTTTCGCATCGTCAGCATTGCCGGGCAGGACTTGGAAGCCTTTTCTCTAGCCCACTTTGAGCGCTTCGCCAATCACTGGGGCGCGCCGGTGCCGCATCCCAACAACTTCATGCGCGGGGGTAAACCGGCCCAGCAAGATGGCGACAGCGATGGTCCCTTTGAATTGATTCCCTTTGAGCGTCGCACGGCCTCCTCGGTCAACGCCGCCTTCCCCGGCCAACTGCAATGCCTGCCGCACGAGTCGCCGGCGGTGCTGGTCGTGTCCAACTTTCGGGGGGAGCGCAGTGCCGCATCTGCTAGGGTGACTGGAGGCGGCTCGTGGCACACGGACATTGAGTACGAGCGTTTGCCGATCTACGTCTCGATGTTCCTCGCCCACAAGTCGCCGGTGGCGAGCGATGCCCCTGGCGGGAATTGGGTGCAGGCACTCGACGACGGCAAGGCTCACCCGTACTACGAAGGCTCGGACCGCGAACTCATGCGGCTGCGCAAGTGTCTGCCGTTGAACGGCGAAACGGCCTTTGCCGACACGGCCGCGGCCTTTGCGGCGCTGCCGCCGACAGAACAGGCGGCTCTGGAGCGAGTTCAGTTGCGGCGGCGGTTGAACGAGGGCGACGAGGGCTGGCTCGCTCCGCTGGTGCGCACCAACCCGCGCGCTGGCATCAAGTCCCTGCACAGTCCAATCTGGGCGTCGCGGCCACGGGTGCGGCCGGCGATTGAGGTGGAAGGGATGTCCGCGTAAGCATCGCGCGCGTTTCTCGACCGGCTTGAAGCGCATGTACTACAGCCGGAGTTCCGCTACGACCACCCGCACGCGTCGGGCGATGTGACGCTGTGGGACAACTACATGACCCTGCACAATTCGCCGCCGCTCAAGTCGAATATCAACTTGCTCGACGATGCCCGGCTGCTGTACCGCTTGAGCTGCAAAGGCGAGCCAGCCCTGTCGCTGCCGCGCCGCGATGCGCCGTAGTGGCTCGCTGCTCACATTCCCGGTGGTTACGCTACGCCCCCGGAGATTATCGGCATCGCGTAAAATCTTGACAGAACTTCAAAAAATCGCTCGGGAAACCGATTGGGAGACGCTCCCTTTTCACCTACAGGATGCGGTTGATGCCCTGTTGATGGAAGAAGCGCATGAGAAAAGCGGAGAAACTCGACCGTTGCGCGATATTCTTTGTGAGACTGGAGAAACACCTCAACGGTAGCTTGGCTATTTATCTGCGTACGATCGCTTAGGCTCAGTCGAGATTGGCCTCGACGATTTCGGCGTGAACTTGGAAGATATGGCTGTCGGCTGGATCGACGATTACCCGCAGATAGTGGATGTCGGGCGTGCCGAAAGGTTCGATGCCGGTTTTCGATAGTTACGGATATATAGCTCTAGGGCGGTCCGGGATTGTTCGTTGACGGCTGAGCCTGTACGCTAGGGAGACGCTCATTGATGGCAATAGCCAAATCCACCCCACAGCTTCGCGTGTTATCCGTGACAACTCTCTTGGCCCCCGTCGCCTCAATATACGCGAGCGTCTCGTTGAAATCCGCATGATTAGATAGCGCGACCCTATAGGCCCGGTCCGAATATGTTATCAGTGGATCATCGTCGTTGGCCATGTACGCGCTACATGTGACGCTAGTTCCTCCAACTGGTTCGTTGCCGAAACCATCCCCCTTTGAATACAATCGAACATAGGATCGTTCCTTCATGGCAGACTGGCCTGCGTCCGAGTCAAGCTCGTATAGGTCCCCAATAGCGAACCCGTGATTCTGATAGACCTCTACTTCCCGAATGAGCCGCCCGCTGGCCAGAATCGGAACTCCTACGTTTCCCCCAAGCACCTGTAATACGCGCTCGATAGTTCCTCTGTGGGCTTTGACATGCACAGACTCATGTCGCAATCGCTCGTACACGAGGTTTAATAGACAATCCTCCGCTTCCCCTTGGGTGTAGTGGCGTACACTTGTGGGATTCCCGTAGGTGCTGTCCACAACAAGTTCGTCGACTTGAATAACCTCATTGAGAGGCCAACCAAAATCACTTGAATAGCCGACTCGGAGGCCACCGGGCAATTCCAGCGCGACTTGGCGCGATCCGAGCATGTGGTTGGAGGGGAAAAGGGACAGCTTTGAGCCGTCTTTGAGCACACGCTCGTCACCTCGATCTACTTGGTGTATGTTGTCCCGGAATTCAAGGTCTGCATTGTGCTCCGCTACCAGAAGTGCATACGACTCTGGACTCATCAGAAAATCCTGAAAACCCTTGCTCTTGTCGAAATCACTAATGTGATCATCGTGAATA
>JAJEEZ010000659.1:0-4646 GCA_022820705.1 Candidatus Latescibacterota bacterium
CACTCCGTACTTCCACCGATGCGTGCGAACGGCCCGCCCTACTTGGGCTTCGCTGATTTGCACGAAAACCTCTGCGGGCCAATCGGCTACTCCACCGCGCAAAAGCGGCATGAGCGAGCGGCCCTGCATCTGATCGGGAATTTCCAAGCCGGCCGCGTCCAAAAGCGTTGGCGGCAGGTTGATCAAGCTAACCAACTCCTGCAATTGGCCGCCGCGAAAACCGGGGCCGGTCAAAACCGTCGGCACGCGGATCGAGCTTTCGTGACAAGAGCGCTTGTACTCGCTGTTGCGCGTCTTGAAGTGACAGCCGTGATCCGAAGTGAATAGCACAATGGTGTCGTCGGCCAGCGCCAAGCTCTTGAGCGCGTCGTGCAGGCGGCCATAGGCTTCATCGAGCCGCTTGACCATCCCGTAATAGCCGCCTAAGTGCTGGTGCGTCGAGCCGCCCAATGCCGCTAAATCGGGCGGGACCCAGCCTCCGGTATAGGTTTCCCGGTAGCCATCAGGGGGGGGATAGTCGTCCAAGTGGTTCTGGTGGTGGGGTTCAATGTAGGAGACAAAGAGAAAAAAGGGACGATCTTGGTGTGCATCCACGTAGCGGATTGCGGCATCTGTGACCGCATCCACGCGATAACCGGGTAGGCGGACAGGTTGTTCGTCATTGTCGTAGAGGACCGTGCTGTAGGCGTCGGAAGTAAATTCGAGCACATTCGACGCCAACCAGTACTGGTAGCCAAAGCGGTCCGCGGCCGGCACTGGACCGGTGGTTCCGCGCTCGTGTAGATGCCACTTGCCGATATATCCCGTGGCGTAGCCTGCCGCGGCAAAGTAATGGGCGAGGGTTTGGCTTTCCGCGGGCAGGGGAATGCCGTTGCGGTAACAGCCTGTGGTCGTGGCGTAGAGACCCGTTTGCAGGCAGGAGCGGGCCGGGCCGCAGACGGGTTGGCATGTAAAGGAATGAGCCGCGTGGGTGTACTCGCGTGCCAAGCGATCGAGATTCGGCGTAAGGCCCATTGGATTGCTGTGTAGCCCCGTTGTGTCCCAACGCTGTTGGTCTGTAAAAAAGACGATGACGTTTGGTTTTCTACTGACTTCTGCCATTTTACCCTTGTCTCCTTTTTTGCCTACGGCTCAAGTGTCTTATTTGCTGCGCGCTGTAACTCCTCCACCACCTGTTCGACGTCTCCACCTTCAAGGGCCTCTATCATCGCCTCTTGAATCAATCGCCGCACCTGTGCATAACCGGCCATCGTCGGCTCTGATTTTCCGTAGTCCAACATGCCAAACGCCACTTCATAGTGCGGGTTTTCTTTAAAATAGCTTTCCAACTCCCGCGCCGTACTCTTGCGCACCGGAAAGTAGTTGCTTGCCCGCACCCACCGCGCTTGTTGCTCCGGCGCAGTGAACCACTTGAGAAAAAGCCAAGCCGCTAGCTGTTTTTCCGGCGTACCGGCACAGAGCGACACGCTGGCTCCGTACACGTCAACAACTGGCCGCGAGCCAGTCTGCGGCGGATGGGTTACGCCCCACTCGAAATCCAGCCCAGAGTCCTCAATGCCAATCTTGTAAAAAGGCAGGCCAGAGGAAGAATCCTGCGAGAAGAGGATCTGACCGGTGACGAACTCGTTCACCTCGACATCCCGTTCGGCCGCGACATCTATGGCACCTTCCCGTGCTAGCTCCTGCAGCAGCTCCAATACCGATTTAACTTCTGGCGAGTCCAGCGCATAGGCACTGCCGGTCGAATCCACTAAGTCGCCGCCGCGACTGAAGACCATCGCGGCAAATCGGCTAGCGTCCACGTCGAGCAAAAAACCCAAGCTGCGCGCGGGGGTTTCGTTTTTGCTAAAGGGTTGCTGTTGGGCGAGACGGCACATCGCGGCAAAATCGTCCCACGTCGCCGGCGGCTCGTCGTAGCCCAGCTCGCGCAACCAATCGACATTGTAGTAGAGCAACTCCATCGCTCGATTCGGCGGAAATCCAACCTGCACTCCGCCGAGATTGTCCTGCTCCAGAAACGCTTGGACGTAGTCGCTGCGCTCCGCTGGCGACAAGCCCCATTGGGGCGAATCCATATAGGGCGTTATGTCCACGATGCCGTGGGCTTGGTAGTAGGCGCGAGCCTGATTTTGGTAGGCTACGACCAAGCTGGCGGCCAGCGCACCGCTCTGGATACCCACATTCATCTTGTTGTAGATGTCCCCATAGCGACCCGCGTACTCGCCGCGAACCTCAATTCCATAGCGGTTTGTCTGATTAAAGTCGGCAATCAATTCTTGCAGGGCATCTTCGCGCGGGCCGGTGTGTTGATACCAAAAGACGATTTGCTGGCCTTTTGGATCGAGAGCTTCGAGACGGGTCGGCTGATCGTCAATGGCCTCTTGCTGGCCGCCACAAGCCCATAGAAGGGCACATCCAACCAACGTCATCGCACATTTTGCTTTCATAGCGTTATCCTTTGAGC
This sequence comes from Candidatus Latescibacterota bacterium, assembly GCA_022820705.1. GTDB lineage: Bacteria > Latescibacterota > UBA2968 > UBA8231 > UBA8231. The sequence continues at coordinate 2,465 of JAJEEZ010000659.1, forward strand.
CCAGATATGGAAATGCCTTCGGTGAATTCGCGCTGGATGAGAAAATACGCCAAGAGCACGGGAGCGGTCGCAATGACGGCCCCGGCCATCTGCAAGTGTATCTCGGTCCCGGCCTCACTGGCAAACTGCTGCAAACCTACGGCAATCGGACGCCAATCCGGTGTATTGGTCACCAGTAGGGGCCAAGCCAAGGCGTTCCATGAACCAATAAACGTAAACATACCGACCGTCAAAAGGGGTGCTCGGCACAAGGGGACCGCAATCTGAAACAGAAAGCGCACATGGCCAGCTCCCTCAATCCGGGCCGCATCCCACAGTTCGTTGGGCAAGCCCCGCATAAACTGGCGCAAGAGGAAAATACTAAACGCACTCGCCATAAAGGGAATGGTCAAGGCCGGCCAGCTATTGAGCCAAGCAAAAGGCGTATTGTGGTGCAGCCACGTCACGACGAGAAAATTCGGCACGATCGTCACGGCCTCGGGAATCATCAGCGTCGCCAAGACGCCGGTAAATACCACATCGCGTCCGCGAAACTGCATCCGCGCCAGCGGGTAGGCCGCCATCACCGAGAACAGCAGGGTTCCACTGACCTGTAGGACCGCGATTATCAGCGAATTCTCAAAGTAGAGACCAAAGTCCGCCTCTTGCCACGCTTCGATGTAATTGTCCCATTGGACGCGCTCGGGCAGCAAGGCCCGTCGCAGCGATTCGCCGCGGCTCATAAAAGAGGCCAACAGCATCCACGCGAACGGAAAGCCCGCAGCCAGCCCCCCCAAGCTCAAGCCGCAGTAAATCAGCCTAGCTTGGCCGCCCCTAGTCGCCATAAAACACCCGCCTGCCGAGCAACCGGTTTTGCAGCAGCGTCAGCGCCAAAATTGCGATGAGGAGCACAAAGGCCATCGCCGAGGCATAGCCGGCGTTGTGGTACTCAAAAACCTGATCGAAAATGGCAATACTGAGCACATCGACCGAGTCGCGGGCACCCGGCGTCCGCAGGATGTAAACGTGGTTAAAGGCTTTGAAGGTCCCAATAACGGCCACCATCGACAAAAAGAACAGGGTCGGCGAGACCAAGGGCAGGGTAATGTGCCGGAAGACTTGCCACTCGCCAGCACCGTCCATCTCCGCGGCCTCGTAGTATTGCTTGGGGATCGCACTGAGGCCGGCCAGTAAAATCACCGTGTCGTAGCCGACATAGACCCAAATGTTGTAGAGGATGATCGAGGTCAGGGCTAGGCTCGGGAAGACGCTGTCCACCCACGTGGGGTACGAAGCAAAGCCGGCTCCCTGTAGTAACAGGGCTACAACGGACTTGCTCTCGTAGAGCCAGCGCTGGTTCTCCAGTCCCCAAAGGCTCCAGAAGCGGTTGGCCAGCGAGGAAGGGTGAGGGCTAAAGATGGTGCGGAAAACCACGGCTGAGGCGATGATCGGCGTGATATACGGTAGAAAAAACAGCGTGCGAAACACGCCTCTGGCCCGCGTGATCTTGAAGAGCAAATACGCCAGTCCGGTGGCCAAGCTCAGTTGGAACGGAATTGTCCCGACTGCGTAGAAAAACGTGACCTTGAAGCCATTGTACAGCGCTGGGTCTCCCGTCTCAACTAGGCCACCCAAACCCTGAACCAATCCCACCCAAAGTCCCAACAGTACGACCGCGCCCCAAGCGATGCGGACATAACGGGGACGCAGACCGCGCTCGGATTCGGATAACGTGGCACGCAGGCGATAGGCCGCCCAGACGAGACCGATCCAGGCGACGAAGGGCAGCAGATAGTGCGGGTCCCCCAAGGCGCGGACATAGTGGTCGAATCCAACCACCGCTTCTTTCTTGATCCGCCACCTGTGCAAGCTGACGTACAAGGCATAGCCAATAGGGAAGAGTCCAAACGCGCCCAGCACGACAAGTGCCGGCGCGAGGAGACCCCAAGCAAGCTGTTGTTCTCGGATGCGGGTACCCATCGGCGTGAGATATTGCTGCGACGAGAGGCTATTTGCGGGGAGAATGCGGCCCCGTCCCGATTTTCTGCAGGATCTAGGCCCCAAGAAGAAGGCTCCTGAAGCGTTCCCTTCAGGAGCCGATATTGGCTGCCCCCCTAGGGCTCGAACCTAGAACCTCCTGATCCAGAGTCAGGCGCACTTCCAATTGTGCTAGAGGGCAACTAACGAAAATAATGGCGGAGAG
>JAJEEZ010000266.1:0-4233 GCA_022820705.1 Candidatus Latescibacterota bacterium
TCCTCGTCGAGCGCGACGCCCGTGCCAAAGGTATCGACCCGCACCGATACGGGCGCGGCCACGCCAATGGCATAGGCCAGTTGCACTTGGCAGCGGGCAGCCAAGCGAGCGGCCACCACATTCTTGGCCACGTAGCGCGCCATGTAATGGGCACTGCGGTCCACCTTGCTAGGATCCTTGCCGGAAAAAGCACCTCCGCCGTGCGGGCACGCGCCTCCGTAGGTATCGACGATGATCTTGCGGCCCGTCAATCCGCAGTCACCGTGCGGCCCCCCGATGACAAAGCGGCCCGTGGGGTTGACGTGGTATCGGGTGTCTGCGTCGAGCAGGTGGGTGGGAATTACTTCTTTTATCACCTGTTCGATCATGTCTTTTTCGATCTGCTCGTGACTGGCCTCGGGAGCGTGCTGGGTCGAAAGAACCACGGCTCCTACCCGCACGGGCTGACCGTCGTCGTACTCGACGCTGACCTGGGACTTGGCGTCCGGGCGCAGATAGGGAATTTTCTCGTCCTTGCGCAGCCGCGTTAGATGCTGCATCAGCTCGTGCGCGAGGGTAATGGGCAGCGGCATGAGTTGGGGGGTTTCGCGGCAGGCATAGCCAAACATCATGCCTTGGTCGCCAGCGCCCTCTTCCTTGTGTAGCCCCTCGCCTGCGTTGACGCCTTGGGCTATATCGGGCGATTGCTGGTCCAAGGCCACGAGAATAGCACACGAGCGAAAGTCAAACCCCTGCTCGGCGTCGCAGTAGCCAATGTCAGCGATGACCTGCCTGACGAGGGCCTCAATGTCTAGGCGGGCCTCACTTTTAACTTCGCCAGCTACTACTACTTGGTCAGTGGTAACGAGCGTCTCGCAGGCCACTCGTGCGTTGGAATCCTCCGCAATCATAGCGTCGAGCACGGCGTCGGAAATCTGGTCGGCGACTTTGTCGGGGTGCCCTTCGGATACGGATTCGGAAGTAAACATGTATTTGGACATAGTGTATTCTCAATCTCCTTCAATGATACCTCTGACGCCAGAAGGGTACGTACTCGCCGACGGCATCTCCCAAGTACTCGCGCACCTCAGTTCCAGTGTCCATGGCCAAGCATTCATCGGCGATCTCCCGCGCCTTTTCCGCGTGAATGGCGCGAATGACCTCCTTGACCTCTGGGATGAGACCGGGGCTTAAACTCAGACAATCCAGCCCGAGTCCGAGCAAGAGCGTCGTGGCCAAGGGGTCGCCGGCCATCTCGCCGCAGATGCTCACGGGCGTGTTGGTGCGCTGGCCGCTGTCGGCGACCATCTTGATCAAGCGCAAGACCGCCGGGTGAAACGGATCGTAGAGCCAAGCCACCTTGCTCATGCCGCGATCCACGGCCAACGCATACTGGGTCAGGTCGTTGGTGCCGAGGCTAAAAAAATCTGCTTCGCCAGCAAAGTGATCGGCCATCAAGGCCACAGACGGCACTTCGACCATAATGCCCAGCTTGCAATGCTCGGCAAAGGGGTGCCCCGCCGCCCGCAACTCGTCTTTGGCTTCCTCCACTAGTACCCGGATGCGCCGCAGTTCGTTCAAGCTAGAAATCATCGGCAACAAGATCTGCGCCTCGCCGCTTGCTCCGGCCCTGAGCAGGGCGCGTAGCTGCGTCTTGAACAAATCTGGGGTGTCGAGGCAAATGCGGATGCCGCGCCACCCCAAGAAAGGGTTGGCCTCGGGCGGCACTTCCAAGACGTGAGACAGCTTGTCGCCTCCCAAGTCCATGGTGCGAATCACCACGGGATACGGGGCCAGCGATTCGACGAGGGCGGAATAGACCTTGAACTGTTCCTCCTCGGAAGGCAAGCGGTAATTGAGATACAAGAACTCGGTGCGGTACATACCCACGCCGCGGGCACCGTGGTCGAGCGCCGCTTGTACTTCGGTATGCACATCGACGTTGGCCATCAATGCGATTTCCCGACCATCTCGGGTAACGGCAGGTAAGTTGCGGCGACGCTCTAGGTCGCGCTCGCGCCGCAGTTGACGCTGGCGGCGCGAGCGATAGCGCCGCTCTTCAAGGGCATCGGGCCGCAGGTGGACCTGGCCTTCGTTGCCATCGACGACCACCAAGTCGCCATCGACCACTTGCTGTGAACAGTCGCCGGTGCCAACTACCGTGGGTAGCTGCAACGAGCGGGCAATGATGGCCGCGTGCGAAGCCGCACCGCCGGCATCGAGCACCACGCCTTTGATCCGGCGGCGCTCTAGGCGCACCATCTCCGAGGGCAGCAAGTCGTGGGCTAGGACAATCGTGTTGGCGCGAAGCGAATCGAGCGCTTTAACTTCGCCCCCCGCTAAGCGCATCAACACCTGATTTTCAATATCTGCGATGTCGCTTATCCGCGCCCGCAGGTATTCGTTCTCAATGCTGCCGAAGGCTTCTTTGACTTTCTCCAACTCCTCGGCGTATGCCCGCTCGGCCGAATAGTGCTTTTCGCGAATCAATGCCTCAGTGCGCGCTAGGATGGATGAATCCTCTAGCATGGCTAGCTGAGCGTCGAATATCTGCGCCAGTTCCTCGCCCTGCTCGCTGGCGACCCAGCGGCGAATGCGCCGAATCTCGTCCCCAGCCTGATGGAGTATGTTGCGAAAGCGCTCCACCTCCTCCCTAACCAGATGCTGCGCCACGCGCTGGCGGGTGATAACCGGGGCCTGCTTGTCGTATGCGAAAGCCCGGCCAATGCCAATGCCGGGGGAAACGCATATGCCATCGAAAACCCTATGTTCGCTGGTGGTGGTCAAGTTTGCCCCTCGAATGTGCTCTCTAACAGTGATACCATGGCCTCGACGGCCGCGTCCTCGTCTTCGCCCTCAGCCCGGACGGCGACTTGGGCACCTTGCTCGGCGGCCAGCATCATCACGCCCATGATGCTCTTGCCGTTGACCCCATCGACGTCGCCTTTAGAAAGGTAAATCTCGGCCTTGAATTGCGCTGCCGTCTGCACTAAGAGCGCGGCTGGACGAGCGTGAATACCCAGTGGATTGTTGATGGTGGCCGTCTTTTCAACCATTACCTATTGCTAACTCCTGTCGTTCTTTTACGTGTACTGCTCGGCTCAGGGCGCACAAGCGCTGTTGGTCGTCTTCGACGACGCTGCCCGTGACCACGAAGCCCGCGCCGGCTTCTACCTTGGCTCGTGCCACCCTCGGGTCGCGGATGCCGCCACCGACGACGACCGGCACCGAAACGCAATCGGCGACCGCGCTCACCATTTCGTCGGGCACAGAAGCGCACGCGCCGCTGCCGGTCTCTAGATAAATAAGCCGCATGCCCAAGTACTCGGCCGCCAAGGCGTGGGCCATGGCGATGTCGGTCTTGTCGCGCGGGATGGGCCGAGTATCGCTCATAAATTCCACGGATGTCAAGGTCCCCGACTCGACTAGCATATACCCGGTGGGGATGGTCTCAATGCCGTACTCGTGGATCAAGGGAGCGGCTTTGACGTGTTCGCCGATCAAGAGCTCGGGGTTGCGCCCGCTGACCAGCGACAGAAAGAGGATCGCATCGGCCGTCGGCACCACTTGGCCCGAACTCCCGGGGAAGCTGATCACCGGCACATCGACCTTGGCTCGGACGCGCTCGAAACAGACCGCATTGCGCGACGAGAACATCAGGCTCGTGCCGATGAGAATGGCATCGGCTCCGGCCGCAACGCAGAGCTGGGCACGAGCCTCCAACTCGTCTGGAGCCAACCGATCTGGATCTAGCAGGGGCAGGTAGCCAGCGCCGCGGCGGTGACGGATGTCTAGTAGGTGTTGCAGTACACTGCTAGTCACGAATCAGTTAGCCTATTTTAGCTGCTGCTCGACGATGCCCGCCACTTGTTCTAGCGCCTCGTCGAGTTTGCCCGGGTCGCGTCCACCGGCCTGGGCTAAGTGCGGCTTGCCACCACCCGATCCGCCGGCTAGCTGCGCCACGCCGCGCACAATGTCGCCGGCCTTCAGCCCACGGCCCTTAATCAAGTCGTCGGTAACAACGGCGATAAAGGAAACCTTGCCGCCGATATCCGCCCCCAACACACCAACGCCCGACCCCAAGCTCTCGCGCAGTCCGTCGGCCATGGCCCGCAGGCTAGGCACATCCTCTGCCTCAGTGCGTCGTGCCACAACCCGGACCCCTGCCACTTCGCGTGCCCCATTCGATAGATCGCTCGTCTCTAGCGCTGCGACCCGACGCCGCAATTCGTCGAGGGACCGCTCCAACTGGCG
>JAJEEZ010000554.1:0-4672 GCA_022820705.1 Candidatus Latescibacterota bacterium
AGAGCGGCTTTATGTTTCAGCCGACGCTTCGGCGCACCTGGGCGTTGCGCGGTCAGACGCCGATTCACAAGGGGTGGAACCGCCATGATCGCCTCTCGGTGCAAGCCGCCATCACCCTGCCGCCGGTGCGTCAGCGATTGGGCGTCTATTTTAAGCTGTATGCGTACAATATCACGACGCCGGACGTGGTCGCCTTCGTCGCCTACCTGTTGCGCATGGTGCCGCGCAAAGTCATCCTGATCTGGGATCGGTGGAGTGTGCAGCGATCGGCTCTGGTTGAGTTGCAGCGGCGCTACCCGCAGCGCCTAGCGATTGAATGGTTGCCGGCCTATGCCCCTGAATTGAATCCGACGGAGCAAGTGTGGAACCACACCAAGTATGGCGATTTAGCCAACTTCACGCCGGAGGACATCGACCAAGTCGCCGATGTGGTGATGCTGTCGATCACAGCGCAACATCATGACAACGACTTGATTCGAAGCTATTTCAAGTATGCACAACTGGAACTCTAAACTATTCCTTTGTTTTTGCAGAATTCAATAAAGCCTAAGCTCACTAGGTTGGTTAAGTTCGACAATGAGCTAATATCCGAAACCTCATTGTCACTAAAAGATAAGGACTGTAGGTTGGTCAAGGAGGACAATGAGCCAATATCCGAAACCTCATTGATACTAAAAGATAAGGACTGCAGGTTGGTTAAGGAGGACAATGAGCCAATATCCGAAACCTCATTGTCAGAAAAATTCAAGACTCCCAGGTTGGTTAAGGCGGACAATAGGCTAATATCGGAAACCTGATTGCTAAAAAGATATAAGGACTCCAAATTGGTCAGATTGGACAGCGGAGTAATATCTGAAACCCGATTATCGCCAAAAGCTAAGAATTCCAAATTGGTTAAATCGGACAACGGGGTAAGATCGGAAACCCGATTGCTATCAATGTTTACCCATGTCAGGTTCCTCGCTGTTTCTAAGCCTTTAAGGTCCTTAATCCCTAGATTTTTTATAGACAGCACACTTAAAGTCTTCATCTCATCTTGAATGATCATATCACCGGGACTCTTCCCTAACGCTTGCTCTATGGATGTCCTCAAAGCAGTGTCCGGGATAAAAACCGTGCTGTCCGGCAGCGTGGTAAAGGTAGGCCCTTCTTGCCATAATGATCTGCCAGACCTATTGGCAGCCCGGACCATCCAGCGATACGTCGTCTTGGGATTAAGCTCCTGAATAAGATTGTTCAGTCTAGTTCCTACGTGCCGCTCTGATTGCCAATGGCCGGTTGCAGAAGAGTCTTTGTAGGCGACATCGTAGTCGGTTGCTCCTTCAGAAGCATCCCATCGCACGCGACAGGAGGTACTAGTAGGATCGTCAAAGCGCAGGTTGGTAGGCGGCTCCGGCTTTTGGGCGGCCGAGATGGCCTTGCCCGCCGACGCAATCGGCGCAGGCTTATCGCCGGAGCAGGCAACTAGAAGAGAGGGGATCAAGATGAAAAGCAAGCGTAGCATGGAGCACCTCCGCCCTAGTAGTAGGCGTATTTTTCAAAATACGCATCTACAATTTAGCAAAATAGATGTTATTGAAAATATTTACAGTAAACATTTACATAAAATACCTTGAATTTGTCATTTATGCAAAAGCGCCCCGATTTTCAAGTAGAGTTGGGTGCTTCTATGAAGGACGGGGTGCCGTTTCCGAGTCCATCTGTGCTCAGAGGCTCTTCCCCTTGCGGCGACTCGGCCTTAATCGCTGAGACGCTTCGGAAAACGCTCCACCCTAGAGACCGCTACTCAACGTGGCTCGCCGGAGATTTTCAGACCGCTTCTTAAAGCCGCTTGCCACTTGTCGAGTCGAACAACAGCACCCGGGCAAAGTCCAAGCCCAAGGCCGTGCTCACGGCCACCCGCTCCCGATCAGCTACTCGCATGACTAACCGACCGCAATCCGCCTGCAGATGGATGTAGCGGCACGCCCCTTGGTATTCGTCGCGCACCACCTCGGCCCGCAGCCGACCTTTGGCAGCCGGCCTCACGAACTCCGGTCGCACTCCCAGCGTCGCCGGCCCTAGTCTCACCGGCTCGGCTAGCGGCCAGACCAACCCAGGCGCAACAAAGCAGTCCTCGCGGATTTCCCCAGTGATAAAGTTCATGCTGGGGCTGCCGATAAAGTGCGCCACAAACAGGTCGGCCGGCTGGTCGTACACCAAAGCCGCAGCCCCACTCTGGCGGATCCGCCCCTCGTCCATGACCACCACTTGATCGGCCAAGCTCATGGCCTCCTCTTGATCGTGGGTCACATATAAGGTGGCGATCCCCGCGTCGAGCTGTTGGGCGCGGATCATCTCCCGCATCTCCAGCCGCAAACCCGCATCGAGCGTGCCCAACGGCTCGTCCATTAGGTAGATCTGCGGCCGCCGCACCATGGCCCGCGCCAAGGCCACCCGCTGCTGATCGCCGCCCGATAGCTGCCGGGGATAGCGCCCTACCAACGCGCCCAGCCCCAACCGCTCGACAATGTCGGCCACCCGCTGCCGTCGCTCCTGCCGATTCAACCCCATGCTCTCCAGCGGAAAGCCGATGTTGTCCTCGACCTTCAGGTGGGGATAGAGCGCGTAAAACTGAAACGCAAATCCCACGTCCCGCTCGGCGGGCGAGCAGTCGGTGATGTCCGTGCCGGCCAGCACGATCTGCCCAGCCGTCGGCTTTTCGAGACCCGCCACCATCCGCAGCGTCGTAGTCTTGCCGCATCCAGAAGGCCCCAACAGCACGGCGAACTCGCCCTCGCCGCAGCGCAAATTAATGCCCTGGACGGCACGAGTGCCGTCGGCAAAGGTCTTGACCAAATCCCGGCACTCGAGAAAGCTCATGACTCTTCCATCTGCCGCCGCGACGTCACAACGTGCAACAACGTGCTGAAGGCCGCGACAAAAAACCCATACTTCAGCCCCGTCCCCCAGAACGGTTGCAGCATCAACCCCACTCCAGCGACCATACCCACGCGAGCGCAACGATCCAACCAGCGGCTCATCGCTTGATCGTCCCAAAGGTGACGCCGCGCAACAGATGCTTGCGCACCAAGACCGTGAAGACGATGATCGGCGCGACAAAAATCAGCATCCCCGCGCTGATCTGCGCCCACGGCAAACCCGACACATTGCCCTGCAAACCAGCGAAGTAAACCGGCACTGTAACGGCCTTTTGGTTGTTGAGCGTCATGGCAAACCCGTACTCGTTCCACGCGGAGATCAGGCAGAACACCGCAGTTACCGCCATCCCGGGCACGGCCCGCGGCAGAACTACCAAGCGGAAGGCTTGGAAGCGAGTATAGCCAGCCACTAGCGCGGCCTCTTCGTACGCCGTAGGTATCTCGTCGATAAATCCCTTCATCAGCCACACGGCCAGCGACATATTGAACGCCGTGTACAGCAGCACCAATCCCATGTGGCTGTTCTGGAGATCGAATTCGCGATACATCATCAACACCGGCACCACCACGGCGAGGGGCGGCAAAAAGCGCGTCGAGAGGATGAAGAACAGCCAGTCTCGCCCTCCGGGGATGGCAAAGCGACTAAAGCCATAGGCCGCGCAGGTGCCGATCAGCACCGAGCACAAAGTGCTGAGCAGGCCAATGATCAAGCTGTTGCCCAAGTAGTGGAAAAAGGCGTGATCCCCTCCGGCGTACACCGCGGCCAGTTGGCGGTAGCCGTCGAGATTGGCGCGGAAGTAAATCCCGTCGTCCGCGACCTCGCTAGCCCAAGTTGGTACTAACTTCGGATGCACGGCAATGCTGTCGTCCCGCGTCTTAAACGAGGTCAGCAAGAGCCAGATCAGCGGCAGCATGGCCGCGCAGAAGTAGCCCCCGACAAAGGCGATGCGCAGCGCCTTCATTGCGCCCCGGCCTCCTCGCGCCGCTGTACTGAACTCATATAGCGCACAAACACACTGGCCAGCGCCAGCACCAGCACCAGCACCACGTACGAATACGCCGCGCCCAACCCCACTTTGCCGTCGCGGAACACCACCTGATAGAGCAGCGCGCTCACCGTTTGCGTCGCCGGGTCGTTAGGACCGGTGATGGCCATGACCAAATCGAACTGCTTGATCGCGTCCGTGGCCCGCAGCAGCACGGCCAGCCCCAAAAGCGGCGCACACAAGGGCAGGGTAATCCGGCGAAAGACCTTCCACCGCGAGGCCCGGTCAATAGCCGCAGCCTCGTACAGATAGCCGGGGATGGCGTTGAGCGCCGCCAGTGCGATCAGCATCATAAACGGCGTCCACATCCACACGTCAACCAGCAAAATCGACAGCAGCTTGAGGTCGGGATCTGTAATCCACTGGGGTTGGCTCAGCCCCAGCGCGCCGAGGCATTGGTTGAGGATGCCGTAGTGCCCGTTGAGCACCAGCTTCCAAAAGAGCGCGATCACGGCCGGCGGCAACATCATCGGCACCAAAAGCGCAGTTAGCGCAAACGCCCGGCCACCGAAGCGATCTTTGAGCGCCAGCGCCAAGGCAAAGCCCAAGACCAGTTCCACGGCCACGGCCACGCAGACAAAAAGCGCAGTGGTCCGCAGCGCGGCCCCGTACTTGGCAAACTTGAACGCCACGGCGTAGTTGAATCCCCCCACGAATTTCCACGCCCCACCGACCAAATCGACATTGGTAAAGCTGAGCGCGATA
>JAJEEZ010000534.1:0-5635 GCA_022820705.1 Candidatus Latescibacterota bacterium
TTATAAGGAGGTGAGAAGATGATTATCACCACAACCAGCCACATACCCAGCAAGAAAATCGTCAAAACCTTCGGCCTTGTGCGCGGCAATACCATTCGCACCCGGCACATCGGCAAGGATATCATGGCCGGCCTGAAGAACTTGATGGGCGGTGAGATCCTCCAGTACACCAAGCTCATGGCCGAATCGCGCGAGCAGTCCCTCGACCGCATGCGCACCGAGGCCACTCGCCTAGGGGCCAACGCCGTCGTCTCGACCCGCTTCGCCACTTCCCAAGTCATGGGCACGGCGGCCGAATTGCTGGCCTACGGCACCGCCGTCTGGGTTGAAGATGAATAAAAGGAGGAGTCCAGTGATAGAGATTGTCGAAACGACGCAGCAGGATCCCATCTGCCCCCATTGTGAAAGCGCGATTACCCGCTTGCTGGCGCAAAAAATATCCAGCCACCTCGGCGTCAGATTCCTCTATTTTTGCAGCGAGTGCCAAAAAGTGCTGGGGGTGTCGCACCGCAAGGGCTTCTGGATGGGTTGATCCGGGCGGCTCAAACTCCGTCCGGCTCGACGGGGTATTTTTAGGCGTGCGTCCCTAGACCACGATGCCAGGGGCCGCGTCCAGCGCCATCTCATGCCGACGATGTGGGGCGTCAACATCGAAGTGGAGTGAACCTAGAGGTATTTCTCGTACCCCTGCTTTTCTTTTAAGAGATCCACCGCGTCTTTCACCTGCTGAGCTGCCCCCTTCGCACACACCAGTAGCGCGTCTTCAGTATCCACCACCACCAAGTCCTCCACTCCCAATAGCAGGACGATTTTGTCGGCCTGCCCGTACACTGTCGAACGGGCCGCGTCCAACGCCACCACCTCGCCCGATAGCAAATTACCCGCGTCATCCGTCGGCAATACGTCCGTCAGCGCCGCCCAAGAGCCGATGTCGCCCCAGTCGATATCCGCCTCTAAAGTGGCTACCTTGGGAGCGCGCTCGACCAAGGCGTGGTCGATGGAAATCGGCTTGAGCTTTGGATACTCGCGAGCGATGACCGCTTCTTCTTCCGGCGTGCCAACAGCAACTTGGATGCGCTGTAACCCAGCATACATGTCCGGCTCAAAGCGGGCGAAAAGCTCCAGCACGGTCGCGGCCTTCCAGACAAACATGTTGCTGTTCCATAAATAGTGACCGCTCGCCGCGTACTCAGCCGCCTCTTGTGCGGCAGGCTTTTCCGTGAACTCGACAACTTCGTACACCGGCGTCCCGTGCACCTCTGCCAGCATGGGACCGCGGCGGATGTAGCCATAGCCAGTCTCAGCGCGCGTCGGCTTGACCCCAAGCGTAAACAAGTAGTCGGACCGTTCATTTAGGGCCTGGTCGGCGACCTGTAACAAGCGGCAGAACTCCTCGGGCCGACCTATGTAGTGATCCGATCCCAAGCTGGCGACCGTGCAGCCCGGATGGCGGGCCTCTAACAGCGCGCACTCCAAACCGATGGCCGGTCCGGTATTGCGCAGCGCCGGCTCGACGATGAGCTGCTCTGGCGGCAGCGTCGGCACCTGCTCGCTCACCAGCGACTGCAACAGGTGTCCGGTCGATATGTACACATCGGCTGGCGCAGCAATCGCACCAATGCGGGCGACCGCGTCTTGCAGCATGGTCTGCTCGCCGGCCATGCAGTGGAACTGCTTGGGCTTGTGCGCTCGGCTATAGGGCCACAGCCGCGTGCCGACCCCTCCGGCGCGAATGACGAATTTCATAGGTTGACACTCCCGTACAGGTAAATTCAACGCCGGACAATATAACCAATCGCCCGGCTCCGAGCAGGGTGCGCTATTGACAGCTTAACCTGATACTGTACTATGTATTTCTAGCGCAATTTTACGAAGGAGCTTCGCATGGCGTATCCGCAATTCGATCGGGTCCCCAATCACTACGCCGGCCCCATTATCCAGCGCGTCAAGGACTACCGCCTGAAAAACGGCAAGCGTTCGCTGTGCCCGACGCTCCTGCAAATCGGCCAGCTACAGGTCTTAATCCCCCGGCACTTTGGCTTTTGCTTCGGGGTCGAGCGGGCCATTCACATGGCCTTTTCAGCCCTCAAGGAAAACCCCGATCGCAATACGTACCTAGTCAGCGAGATCATCCACAACCCCTTGGTCAACAACGACCTCAAAAAGCAAGGCGTCCGCTTCATCTACGACCCCGAGGGGGACCGCCAAGTCTCCGAAGAGGAGATGAGCAGCGACGACATCGCGCTCATCCCGGCCTTTGGCACCACCATGCAGATCGAGGACTCGCTCCGCCAAAGCGGCATCGACATCGAATCCGAGGAATACCGAGAAAACTACGATACCACCTGCCCCTTTGTGTCCAAGGTGTGGAAGCGCGGCGAGGAGCTAGGCCGTCAAGGCTATACTATCATCATCCACGGCAAGTACAACCACGCAGAGACCCAAGCGACTCATTCGCACACCGAGGAACACACCAAAACCCTAGTGGTGTTCGACGCCGCCGAAGCCGAGAAGGTAGCCGCGTACATCACGGGAGTGATGCCGTTCGCCGACTTTGAGCGCACCTTTGCCGGCAAAAGCTCAGAGGGTTTCGACCCACAAAAGGACCTAGAGCGAGTGGCCGTGGTCAACCAGACGACCATGCTCGCCGAGGAAACGCAGGAAGTGGCCGCCATTTTGCGCCGCGCCATGCGCCAGCGCTATGGCGAAGAAAACCTCGACTACCACTGCGCCGACACCAACGACACCTTGTGCTACGCCACCCACCAAAACCAAAACGCTACGCGCTCGCTGCTAAGTTCCGGCGCTGATTTGGCGCTGGTTGTCGGCGGCTACAATAGCTCGAACACCTCGCATTTAGTCGAGCTGTGCCTCCAATCCATGCCGAGCTTCCTCATCGCCAACAGCGACGAGATCCTATCGGACCAGCGCATCCGCCATTTCGATGTCCACACTAAGAAAATAACCGAGAGTGAAGACTGGCTGCCGCGTCCCCTGCCCGTGCGGCTGATCATCACCTCGGGCGCGTCCTGCCCGGATATCCTCATGAACCAAGTGCTAGAGAAGGTCGCCGGCTTATACGGGTACGACGCACAAGAACTTGACGGTGCCAGCCTGCAGCTTTTTGAGGAAAGCCCGTGATACTCGGCCTCGTCAAAGGGCACGTGGTCTCCAGCGCCAAGGTAGATGCCATCGAGGGCGAGAAACTCTTAATAGTCGAAATTCTCGCCGCCACACCCGAAGGTTTGCAGCGCACGCAAAAACACCTCGTCTGCATTGACGGCGTGCAAGCGGGCGAGGGCGAACTCGTCGTCGTCGTACAGGGTAGCTCGGCGCGGCAGGCACCGGGCATGGATCAGATGCCAGTAGATGCTCTGATCATCGGCATCGTGGATTCGCTACAGGCGTTTGGACGCCCAATAGAAAAACAAGTCGCATGAGGGTCTGCCGCGTCATTGGCCACGTAGTCGCCAGCAGCAAACATCCCTTGCTCGCCGGGCAAAAGATCATGGTAGTGCGTCCCGAAGACGAGGCGAGTGGCGCTTTGCAGGTGGCGGTGGATGGGGTCCAGGCGGGAATCGGCAGTAAAGTGCTGGTCGTGCAGTCAGGGGCCGCTGGGGCCGAGGTGACCGGAGCCGAGCGGCCGCCGTGTAGAAGTGTGATCGTGGGAATTATCGACGAAGAGGCTGCCGCGTGAAGCTAGCCAAGGTAGTGGGCACCGTAGTGCTCTCGCAGTGCATTGAGCCGTTCCGCGGCCAGATATTGCACCTGACCCAAGACATCGACGAGCACTTAGAGCCTATGGGCGAAGCCGAGGTCTGCGCGACTTGGGCGGCCCTGCGCGAGAGAGACGCAGTGATCGTCGAGGTCGCACGCGAAGCCTGCAATGCCTTTGACCCCCCATTGCCTGTGGACGCAGCTATCGTCGGCAAGGTGGACGAGATACGCCTTGGCTAAGCTGCACAGCGCTCGGCGCGAGCACCGCGTACCCTTTCCAACTCTAGCATCCAAGCATCTTCGTACTGACGCAGCACCCGATACCAAGCGCTCAGATCCGCTTCGCCGCGCAGGAGCTGACGAGCGGTTTGATCTACTACTTGCTCGGCCCGTTGGACTCGGGGACGGGCGGCCGAGCCGCCCATGGGAATGGGGCCGAAAGCGCTTCGCACCCGATTAATGACCGCGCTGAGCTCGCCGCCCAGACGGGATATAGAGGGGGATGTGGGGAATGATGCGCGCTGCCTGTGCATTGGAAACCTCCTGAGGGAGTGCTGGCGCTCAGGGGTGCGCCAGAGAGGACTTGGGAAATCGCTTTACTGCACTTGTGTTCAGTAATCAAAAAATACTGAACAGAAGTGCAGTTGTCAAGCAATTTAATCCCTTGTAACGCGTTTTTTTTCGCCCTCAAACTCGCCATCTCCGCAGGCTAAACTCGCCGTTGTCCAGCCACCTCCAGCCCACGTAGAGGATCGCCAGCACCGCGGCGACCTGCAACAGCAAAAACGCCGCCCCAAAGACGCCGGACACCAAGCTCAACGCAGCCCAAAACGCCAGCCAGATTCCAGCGAGTAGGGCCAAGGCCCCGACGACCCGCCCCAAGATGCTCTCGCCGCGCAGCCAGCGCAGACCGATGTAGAATGCTCCGGCAGCCAAGAGGCCAACCGCGACCGCGCCGAGCAAACCAAAGAGGCTGCCGAACACGGGCCAAATCAGGTCAATCCCCCAAGCAACGCCCCCAATTATCAATAGCACACCTAGTATTCTGGCCAACATGACCGGCCTCCTTTACGATGTCTTTTCTGCTTTCAGCGCGGCCAGTTCCTCCGCGACCTTGTCATCGCGCTCGGCGCGGCGCTTGGCGGCTAATTCGCGCAGCACTTCGGCCTCGGCCACGGCCTGATCCACCTGTTCCTCAAAGCGCACCAACTCGCGTTCGCTTTGCTGCACCCGCTGCGCGATCGCGTCAAAGCGATGCGCAGACGTGTCTTCGCCGAATGCTACACCGCGCTCGCGCTCGGCGCAACAGCGAGCGATCAGCTTGCCTCGCCGCGCACGGATATCGCGCAGCTTATGGCGCAGGATCTCGACTTGCTCCTCTAGCTCAGCTACGGTGTCGCAGCTCTCTGCGAGAGCCGGTTCCAGCCGCACGTGCGCCTGATCCAGCTCGGTCTTCTGTATCAAGGCCAGCCGCGCACCCTCGTCGTTTCCGGCCTCCACTGCGGCTGTGGCCTTCGCCTGCCACATCTGCATCTGCTCGGCGTTGCGCTGGAGGTCGCGCTCTAGACGCCGCTTGGTGGCCCGCGCCTTGACCAAAGAATCTACGGCTTGGTCAACGGCGCGCTCGGCGTCGCGGACGATCTGATCCACCATCTTCGCCGGATCCTCGATCCGGTCCAGCACTTCGTTGAGGTTCGCCTTCCAGATGGCGGCGAGCCGCTCTATTGCTCCCATGATATGCCTCCTATTCAAGGTTAGTGCTTTTGGCCACCTGACAGCGCTGCCGCTGCCGTCGTGCAAAAGGCGATTCAATTTCGTATTTGCGGCAGAGCCGACTAAAGCTGCGGATCGTGATACCCAGCGCCCGGCTGGCGTCCTGATTGCATTTGTACATCCGCGCGACGCGCTCGATCTGCTT
>JAJEEZ010000537.1:0-3429 GCA_022820705.1 Candidatus Latescibacterota bacterium
GACGGATCGCGCTGCTGAAGACGACGCGCCCACGCCCGGTCCGGTATTTCTCGGCGAAAGCGATTTTGTGCGTCGCCAGCGCGTCGTTCCGGTGGCGTTTGCCCCGCGCGTCGAAGCGGACGGGACGCGGACTCTGTACGATCGCATCGTCGTTGATCTGCACGTGATCGGTAGCAGCGGCTCTCGCGTTGCCGACCCTTGGGGCGAAGCGTTCTACCGAGGGCTGCTCGTCAATCCCGAGCAAGCCAAGAACTGGCGATTGCCACTCAAGCGGCGGCCAGCGCGCAAAGCCGCGTTGCAGGAAGGGACTTGGCTGCGAATCTTCGTCGCGGAAGAGGGAATTTACAGGATATCGGGAGCCGACTTAGAGGCCGCTGGGGTGGCAATCGGCGACGTTGATCCAGCGAGTTTGCGCCTGTTTTACGGCGGTGGCAACGCCTTGCCCATCGACGAGATAAACCCGCCCCAAGCCCTGCGGGAAGAGGGCTTGGTCGTAGAAGACGGGGGCGATGGCCGCTTGGACGCGGACGACTTCGTCTTGTTTTGGGCTGAGCCGGTCAGCCGCTGGGATTACGTTCCGGCCAGCCGCTCGTTTCAGTATCGGCACAATGTTTACACGCGCGAGAATGCGTACTGGCTGGGTTTCGGCGGTGGAGGCGAGGGGCAGCGGGTCGAGCAGAGAAGCGGTGCTGTGGTGGAGGCCGACCCACAGCAGCCCACGAGTTATCGGGAGCGAATCCACGAGGAAGCCGAGCAGTTCATTCTCACCCAGCTTTATAGCATCAAGTCCGGTTACACTTGGTACTGGGAGGATTTTCGCGGCAATGCGCGCAATTTTCCGGTAGTGGTGCGGCAGGCCGCCTCCGAGCCGGTGGCTGTGCGTTTGGGCTTTATCGGGGTGCCTGGGACACAGCCGCGTTTTTCGGTGCGCTGGAACGAACAGACCATCGGAACAGCGGCTTTTGCGATTCCAGAGGAATCGGGCCAGATGCCGGTTACATCCGATACGCTGTGGGCGACACAAGGAGCGCAGGAAGGTCTGAACCACTTGGGGATCTTTCACTCCGGCAATCCGTCTCGCTTCGACTGGTACGAGGTGGAGTACAGCCGGGGCTTTGTCGCCGAGCGCGGCGAACTGCTCTTCAGTTATCCGCTGACGGGCACCACGCAATTCCGCCTCGCGGGTTTTGCCGACGAGCAGCCGCGCGTCTTTGAGGTGTCTGCGGGGTTGGCCGAGGTCGTGGACTTCGCGTACGACGCGCAGGCCGGGACGGTAATTTTTCAGGATCGACCCAGGGATGTGCCGCGTCATTACGCAGTAGGCGGCCCGGCGACTTGGAAGCGACCGATGCACATCGAACTCGACTGGCCCGGCGACTTGACTACTAGGAGCCGGGGGGCCGATTGGGTGGCGATTTACCACCGCGATTTTCGCGCTGCGGCCGAACGCTTGGCACAATGGCGGGCTGAAGACGACCGCTTCGGGCCGCCCCTGCGGACCATGGCCATCGATGTCCAAGACATCTACGACGAATTTTCCGGCGGCCTTTTAGACCCGGCGGCGATCCGCAATTTTCTCGCCTACGCGGCCGAGCACTGGGATCCCGCGCCGGTATTTGTGGCCTTGATTGGCGATGGCTCGTACGATTACAAAAACAACTCAGCCCTCAGTCAGGGCAATTGGATCCCGCCGTTCCAAGACGGCGACAGCACGTACGACGAGTGGTACACGCGCGTGGTGGGCGACGATTTGTACCCCGACATGGCCGTTGGGCGGCTGACGGTGCAGACTGCGGCCGAGGCCGACGTGGTCGTCGATAAAATCATCGCTTACGACCGCGCGCCCGAATTGGGGCCTTGGCAGAGCCGACAGGCACTAGTCTCGGACGACTTGCTCAATCGAGACGAGCCGGGTAAAGTCGAGTCGTTCTTCATCAACGATAGCGAATACATGGCCCGCAACATCCTGCCCAATTCGCTGGACTTGATCAAACTCTACATCGCCCAATTCCCCTTAGAGGGACGGGAGAAACCGCGGGCCCGCGACGAGTTTATTCGGCTCTTCAACGAGGGCGCACTCACTGTGACTTATTTGGGGCACGGCAGCCTTAACGTGCTGGCTCACGAGAGTATGTTCTTGCTTGCCCGCGATTTGGACAAACTCAAAAACGGCAGTCGCCTGCCCTTGTTCTACACGGCTGCGAGTCAAGTTGGAGTGTTCGACGATCCAGTGCGCCTCTCCATGCCCGAAGCGCTCCTGAAGAAGGAAGACGGGGGCGTGATCGGCATGATCTGCGCGACCCGGGTGGGGTGGCACGGCACCAATGTCCAGTTGGCCAATCAGTTCTACTGGCAGATGTACCACACCGGACGGGAGCACGTGCCGATTGGGCTAGCCCTTTTCGAAGCCAAGCTAGTGCTGCTGCCGCGGTATAGCCCCAACGCTGCCAATGCCTACAGTACATTCCGCAATATTCAGCGCTACTCGCTCTTCGGCGACCCGGCGACGCGCTTGGCCATGCCGCGCTTTCAGGTGCAGATCGATGTGGCCGATTCGCTCCGCGCCCTCGGCGAAGTAGCCATCGTCGGCCAAGTCCTCGACGCCGCGGGTGCGCCGGCCACCGCCTATGCGGGCCAAGTGTGGTTGCAGGCCTTTGATTCGAGTGAAGAAAGCGACTTGGAGGGCTATACTTATCAGCAGACTGGTGCCCCCATGTTTCGCGGCCGCTTTCCAGTAGCCGAGGGCCGTTTCCGCGCTGCGTTTCGAGTTCCTAAAGATATTACTTATGGCGGACAAAACGGCCGTATCAGCGCCTACGTCTGGAGCGATGATCGCCCGGCGGCCTTTGGCGCGGTGGATGGACTGGTGCTAGCGGGCACGGCTGAAGGGGTGGAAGCGGATGTGGAAGGGCCGGAAATTTCCCTGCGCTTCGAGGGAGCCAAAGGCAGCACGATTCCGCGGCAGACGGTGTTGTTGGCCTCAATTGCGGATCCCAGCGGCATCAACATCACCGGAGAGACCGGGCACGAAATCGAGCTGGCCATTGACGACGAGCTATTCACCTTGACGGAGCTGTACAGCGTGCAGGGAGGGGATTATCGGCAGGGCGTGATCGAATTTCCCCTGCCCGAATTGGAAACCGGCAAACACGAAATTCGCCTGAAGGCTTGGGACAACTTCAACAATTCGTCGCGTGAGACCGTGGTCATCACGGTTGGAGACGACGAAGGCGATACGGGCCTTGCCAATGTCCTATTTTACCCGAATCCCATGCGCGATAGCGGCTACTTCACGTATGAGCTAGCAGATGAGATGCGCGCGGTGCAGATAGAGGTCTTTTCGCTGGCCGGGCGGCTGATAGAGCGGCTAGACGGGCAGACGCACGCTGGCTACAACCAAGTGCCTTGGACGCCGCCGACGGGTTTGGC
>JAJEEZ010000464.1:0-3522 GCA_022820705.1 Candidatus Latescibacterota bacterium
ATTCATGTCGGTTCCCTTTCAAAAGTCGGTTTTGCCTGTCCAAATGATTGCAAATACCGTACCAGCGCCGACATGACTCTTTTTGACACATTTTGCCCATCGAATGGGACATTGTGGCACTCATTGAAATGGGAAAAAAGACCGAAGAGGCCGTCAGACGAGACTCAAGCGAAAGAACATCACGGAAATGGCAGTGCCTTTAGCTATTCCCGGTAAGAGGCCGCCGCGCATGGCGAGACTAGTCTCTAAGAAGCGGATCTGCATGGACGACAGCACAAACGGGCCAAAGGCAAATCCAATCGCCGAACTGCTGCTCCGCCCGCCCAGCGACAGGCCAATGCGGGCCGGCAACCAGTCTGCCAGCCAGTACTCGATGCCACCGGCTAGCCGCGGCCGAGTCCGCATCCCACATTTGGAGCTGAACGATTGGTCCCAATTGCCAACCACCGTTAGCTGGGGCTTGGCCTGGTAGGCCACCCCGAGCCGCAGCATGGCCGGCAGCGAGCGCGAGACTGGCTCTTGGCTGATCTGCTTGGTAAAATCTGGATCGCCGTCGCCGTCGAAATCCGGGTTGTCGAATACTTCCTCAATGGACCGCGAGTCCGCGTCCAAGAAACGGGAGATGCGCAGTTCGTTGGTCGCAAGGAAAATGGAATCTTGGCGCACCCCCTCATTCCAAGAGAACATGTCGAGCAAGTTGAGCACACTGAAGCTGAAGGTCGTCTTGCGATTTTTGGCTCGGCCAGCAATGCCAACGTCGATGCCAACGCCGACGCCCATTTTGGCGTGCTGGGCAATCAGCCAAGCATCCGCTTCGGCACCGCCGACATGGGCTACCAGTCCGGTGCCGCCGGATTCGATAATCTCTCCGTAGCTACCCATCGAGAGCTTGAGCGTACTGCCGACTGTGAACTCGCTTAGATAGGGCGCGAGACGAGCAGGCAGGGCCGGCTTCGCAACGGCGACATTGAGCGTACCCACGGCCCACCCCGACCCATTCCAGTCGCTGATGTCGTATCCTTCGCTCTTGCCGGCTACCAAGCGGTCCTCCGCAAACTCATTGCCAAAAAAGAAAAGCTCTAACACGTCCTTGGGAATCTCGCTCTCGACCCCACTGGTAAACCCCACGGCAATAGCCGAGCGCACTTCTTCGACTGCAAAGGCCACACCTCCGTTGAGCGGGAGGCCCGCAACGACCGTCGGCTCTATATCCCCGTTCATGCGCAGACCCGCATCTGGGATGTCGGCGAGCAGCTTTTTTTTCTCTACTGGGCTGATGTAGTACGGGCTGCCGTTGGGAGACACTTTCTCATTGGCGGTCGTGAAGTGGGCGTTGTACGTGGCGACCGAAAAGCTGTTGTTTTCGACAGCCACGCAGAGGCCCGCGCCGAGCAAGTCCCAAGAAAACTTGCGGCTGTCCGACAGAGCTAAATTCGCTGGATTCCAAAAGACGGCTTCCGGCCCTCGGGCCAAGGCCGTATAAGCCTGGCCCAGCGCCAGCGCCCGCGGGCTAGCGTCGCCGGGAACGGCAGCCACCTGCCCGTAGGCCCCGACAACGAACAGGGCCGCTAGAACGATCAATCCCTTGCCTTGCACTTATGCCCTACTTGACCAAGTCCTCGTTAAATTCCATAAAAATCACCGCCCCAGCCTCCACGGCGACGAAATCACTCGCCCGCATCACCACCTCGCTCGGCGTCTTGTCCAACTCGACCAGTATGCCCGTATAGACGCCGTCCTCCCGCAGAAAGACCTCCACGTCTTCACCTGAGAGCGCGATCCGTTGGTGGCTGAATGCACTGGCCACAACCTGCCCCTCGGGACCGACTTCGCCCGCATCCACCGCAATGGAACCCTGCTTGGGAATCCGCAGATAGCCGTTGGCCTCGTTGTCGGCGAATAGGTCTTCGCTGCCGTACACATCCTCGGCTCTCGGTGCGACCCACAGGCTGACGCGGATGGCAGTGGGCAGGTGATTTTCAATCGCAGTAACTACGACAGCACTATCGAGGCTGGCTTGGATGCGACGACGGGCATCTTCGTCCTGTAGGCGGCGAAAGATCGGATCGAACTCGATGCGGGTATCTTCTTCTATTTGAAAATGACCCTGTGAGGCAAAGCGCACATGGTCAATCTGCACCCAATGACTAGAGTCGATCACTTCCGCGGATTCGCCGTCGCCGATGCGCACGGTCGGCGCGACCGCGACCTCGGTCGGCAGCATGCTGAGAAACTCAGTTAGCTCTGCGGAGGTCCGCGACAAGGCGAGCGATACCGGGTAGTCTATATCGCCACGCTGAAACATTTCGGAGATCATCAGGGAACCGTGCTCGCCGTCGCCGTTGGTACCATCGATCTGGAGGTCAATGCGGCTGCGGAAACCAACGCCCGACGTCAAGCCGACTTCTAAGGCAGCCGACCTAAAGGCGATCTGATCTAAACCTGCGGGAAAATCGACTGCGCGAGTGACCGGTGCGACCGGCAGGATAACCTCGTCGAGCACCCCTTCGACACGGCTGAGTAGCAAATCTTCGGTCTCGGCTTCTAGTAGCAACTTGTCAGTGGCACCGGTCTCTGCAAATTCGCCCTGCACCCGGTATGAGAACCGCAATTCAAGAGGATTCTGCGGAGTAAACTCACTACCGACCAATTCAAAGGGCACCACCTTGCTCTCGCCAGGGGCGAGCTCGTCGATGAGGAAGGCGTGGGGCGTGCCGTCTGGCCTTTTGGCATCGTCCAAAACCAGCTCGACCTGTAAGGGGATTGCAGTCTGGTTGGTCCCCTTGAGGGTCAGGTCGCCTTCGGCAATGATCGCGTGCGCGATTTGGATGCGGTCGTCGGCAAAGGCGAGAACCTCGGTCTTGGCAATGGCATCGTCAGCCGACCCAATCGGCACCGCCAAGGCAGCGGAGACGGGCGCGACGCGAAGGCGGTCGCCGACTTTCTCGCGGTGGTTGAAATCCACTGTAAAATCTACCGCGAGCAGGCCCTCGTCGTCTATCTTCAGGAAACCGGGGCGCTCGTCGGCCAAATCCTGAACCGTCGTTCGGTCGTCGGCAACCGGAATGCTGATCTGGAAATTGGTGCTGGGAATTTGGGGGGGATTTACCTCGCAGCCTGTCAACGCTCCAGCCCCTAGGAGCGCACCCAACCATCGGCACGGCGCGACATTCATCTGCCAGCCGCTCAAGGCTCTATTTGATCCCCACGGCCTGGCGCAGCGACTCGACCTTGTCGGTCCGTTCCCAGACGAACTCCGGCTCCTCGCGTCCAAAGTGGCCGTAGTTGGTGGTTTTTCGGTAGATGGGCCGTCTGAGTTGTAGGGCCTCAATGATGCCTTTGGGGGTTAGGTTGAAGACTTTTTCCACAGCCGCAGCGATTTCCTCGTCGAGCGCGACGCCCGTGCCAAAGGTATCGACCCGCACCGATACGGGCGCGGCCACGCCAATGGCATAGGCCAGTTGCACTTGGCAGCGGGCAGCCAAGCGAGCGGCCACCACATTCTTGGCCACGTAGCGCGCC
>JAJEEZ010000224.1:0-3686 GCA_022820705.1 Candidatus Latescibacterota bacterium
TGAGCGCGATACTGTACAGCAGTGGGAAGACATTGATGCCAATGAGCAAAATGAGGGCCGGCCCCACAAACGCATACTGCGTCCAATCGCGGCACCGGCCCATACTACCCCTCACGCCGCCTCCTATTCCATCTCTAGCAAGCCTGCTTCCATCAGAATCATCTCGTGCTCAGCGGCCAGCGCATTGAGGGCATCTGCGCTCTCACTCGTGCCGTCAAGAGCTGCGCCCAAATGGCGCACGGCTGCAGCCAACAGCTCGTTGTACACTGGCACGTTCCA
This sequence comes from Candidatus Latescibacterota bacterium, assembly GCA_022820705.1. Taxonomy (GTDB): domain Bacteria; phylum Latescibacterota; class UBA2968; order UBA8231; family UBA8231. Next base: position 280 of record JAJEEZ010000224.1, read on the forward strand.
AAAGTCCTGCAAGTGATCCAGCGACGCGGCGAACACCGCGTTGTACGGCGCGGCCGCAGCGAATTCCTCGCTCGCCAGTAACTCGGTATTGGCCGTAAACGATCCAGGATACGATATCCACTTCTCCTGGACAGAGGTCTGGGAGAACCAAGCGATAAACTGCTTGGCCCATTCCTGCTTTTGCGGCGTGGTCTTGGTCGAAATGCTAAAGCCCTGCCCACCCAGCGAGATAACGCGTTGGTCGCCGTGGCCCGGCACCATAAAGAAGCCGACCTGGTCGCCCATGCTAGCGACGATGCCCGGATAGAACGGAAAGTAGTCCAAGACCATGGCCGTAGAGCCGTTGGAGAAAGCCTCTAAGTTGAAGAAGTAATCGGCATTCGTGCCGCCTTCGGGCGTGAATTGCAACAGGGACTTGAAAAATTCCAGCCCAGCCACAGCGCCCTCTGTGTTGAGGTGGCCCTGCACCTTGTAGCTCTGCGGATCGCCCCAAGCGCCGCCCCAAGCCCACAAAAAGGGCTGAAAGCCCATGACGATGGAGTCGTACCCCCGGCCCGTCAGCAGCGAGCAGCCATAGCGCTTTTGCTCCGGGCGGTGGAAAAACTCGGCCACGTCGCGGAATTCCTCCCAGGTGTCGGGTGCGGCGAGCGGACGACCGTAGCGAGCGGCAAACGCCTCCTGCTCGGCTGGATCTGTAAACCAATCGCGGCGATAGACGAATCCAATGGCATCCGTCTGGCAGGGCGCGGCGAAAAATCGGCTGCTGCCCGGCGGGTATTCGCACAAATAGCGCGCGGCGCGCGGATGGATCGCACCCACGTCAACGGCCTCGGGCAGCCAGTCGGTCAGCTCCAGATACAGTCCCTTGGTCGCGCCGCGGCCAATCCACTGGCTGTCGCCGACGACGATGTCGAAGTCGGTCTGCTTGTTGCCGAAGTTGAGAAAAACCTGGTCCTGATAAGCAGGCCAGGGAATCTGGTACACCTCGACGGCAATCCCGGTCTCTTCGGCGAACTCGTGACCCAGCTCTTGTAGCGCCGCGGCCGGATCCCATTGCGCCCACCAGATGGTGATCTTTTTGTCTTCGGCATGGCCTGTCTGCACCGCTAGCAGCAGGACCGCCACTAGCCCAAACATCCGCATTCGCATACGGTTTCCTCCTCGTAGAAACGTTTTTTAACGTCGGCACAAGCGCACTTACCGCACCCTGAGCACGTCGCAGGCCGTCGATAAATGCGCCCGATCAATATCTGGCCGATTGGATCGGCGTGCAATGGCCGCCTCTATACCCTTGCAAAGCTCCATACCTGCAAAGCCGTGCGGTGGAAGATCCACGCCTTGTCGTCGTCGGTGAGAAAATCGACGTGGTCGCGGAACATCTCCAAAGCCGGCCCGTACCCCACCCCTTTCATTACGCCGGGGAAATTAGTTCCCCACATCAGCCGCTGCGGCCCAAAGGCGTCGTAGATGCGGCGGAAGGCGGGGAACGTATCCGCGTGCGGAAAGGGCAACTCGGACTTGTGCGCCTGCGGCGTCAATTTCACGTACACCTTGGGAAAGCGCGCCAAGTCGAGCACATGGCTCAACAGCGGAAAGGGCGCTTCCTCATTGGTCGGCGCTCCGCCGATGTGGTCCAGCACTACCGGCACCTCGGGAAAGCGGCCGATGATAGGCTCTAAGTGGGGCAGATTGGCCGCCGGGCCGTGGACGATAAAACAAGTGCCCAGCTCCGCCGATCGCCGCCACAGCGGATCTTGGTCGGGGGCGGCCCATTCCGAGGGGTGGTCAAGCCGCGACGAGTGAATGCGCAAGCCGCCAAAACCGTCCTCGCGCACCAACTCTTCCAGCCGGTCGACCGCGTCCGGGGCCTTGGGATCGACCAAGCCAATGGCGGCAAAGCGGCCCGGAAAGCGGCGCAGACAGTCGGCCACGTACCGGTTGTCGAACAAATAGTAAATCGGCTGCACAATAACCGCTTTGTCGACTCCGACCTCGTCCATAGTTTGATTGAGTAATTCCACAGACCCGCCGCCCACCTGAGTCCGGCCCTCGGCAAAGGGATAGCGCTCCGCGTCGTCGCTCCACACGTGCAGATGAGTGTCGATAATCACAAGTCCCTCCTAGGGTAAAAACTGAATCGCATGGCCCACACTAACTGCCATTGTCCACCACGCACTCGGGAGCTAGCGCCTCCACGGCCAAACGGGCGACCTGAGCAATGGTCTCAGCAGCGGCGGGTCCGTCGCTACGAGCCAGGGCAAAAGCCACCACGACCAAGGGCCCTCCTGGCAAAAACACAAGGCCAGCATCCCCTTTAATGATGCCGCTAGAGCCGTACTTGTGCGCCACCACCACATCCGGCTTTAGATAACACCGAATCATGCGGGTATCCCGACCGGTTTTGAGCAGCTCGATCATGGCTTTGGAGGCCGCCGCACTGACGACCTGTCCGCGATATATAGCCGCCAATAAAGAAGCCAATTCGCCGGGGGCGGCCACATTGTTTTCCAGCGAATCCCCAAAAGATACACTGCCGTAGTCAAGGCCCTGAGTGCTGACCCGCTCCTTGTGCACTGCATCATTGGTCCGATTAGTCGGCATTTTGTCCATCCCTACCATGCGGTAGTGATAGCGGCCCATGGTCGCGGCTGCCCGCACATTGGCACAGCCCAGTTGGTCGAGGGTGGCGTTGATCTGATCCAGCCCAAGCAGCCCCATGAGGAAATCAGTAGCAATATTGTCGCTGATGCCCATCATCAGGCGGGCGTAGTCGCGCAAGGTCAACTCGGGCTCGTCTTGGGCGATCTGCAATACCCCCGAGCCGTGCGTTGAAATATCGCCCCGCAGCCGGTGCCGATCGTCCAGCGACAGCCGTCCTGCCTCGGCCTGGCGGAACAACTCGACCAATACGGCAATTTTGATGACCGAGGCCGTGGGAAAGCGCTCGTCAGCTCTGTGCTGATGCACCTGACCAGTAGCCAGATCTTCTATATGCCAGCCCATGCGGCCGTCAAAGGTCGCGGCTGTCTGGCGCAGGGCCGCATCGGGAAAAACGCCCATTCTGGCTCTCCCTCATTCCCCGTCGGCGTGCAGCTTTTCCAACACCCGCCACTGTTGGCGCTGGCGGCTTTCGGCCGAGTCGAAGACCTCGCGTGTTAAATGGTCTCGGCTTTTGCCATTGGCTAGTTCGGCTAGGCGATTTTGCAAATCGTCGTGCGAGGGGTCGCGGTCGAGCGCCGCGCGGTACACCCCGCGCACGAAATCCGCCGCGGCCGCTTCGTCGAGCAAGTCTTGGGCTTCGTAGGCAAAGGCTTTGAGGGTCTGGGCTAAAGAGGCGGCCAACCAAGCCTTGTGCTCTTCAATCGGACCCAAAGTGCGGTACAACTCAGCGCACAATTCCGAATCGC
>JAJEEZ010000495.1:0-9894 GCA_022820705.1 Candidatus Latescibacterota bacterium
AGAGCGCCTCTGAGTTAGTGTCTGCTTGGCCTCGCAGACACTTTACCCGCGTCCGAACACCTTCCCTGGCAGATACGTAGCCAATTCCGGCACGAACCACAGCCCTACTAACAGCAGCACCTGAATGGCGATAAAGGGCACGACTCCCCGGTAGATTTGCGGCGTGCTGATCTCAGGGGGAGCGACGCCGCGCAAGTAAAAGAGCGAGAAGCCAAACGGGGGCGTGAGAAAAGAGGTCTGCAAATTCAGGGCTATCATCACGCCTAGCCACACTGGATCCAAGCCCATCGTCAAGAGGATTGGGCCGACGATGGGGACGACGACGAAGATGATCTCGAAGAAGTCGAGAAAGAAGCCAAGCAAAAACATCACGGCCATCACTAACACGAAAGAGCCGAGCACGCCGCCGGTTGCCTCATGGGTTAGAAAGGACTCGACTGCTTCATCGCCCCCGTAGCCGCGAAAGACCAGCGAAAACACGCTCGCGCCGATGAGGATGATGAAGACCATGGCGTTGATCTCGGTGGTGGTGCGCATGACTTCTTTGAGTGTGGTGCGGTTGAAATGGCCTTTGGCCAGCGATAAGAGCATAGCACCGACAGCGCCGACCGAAGCCGCCTCGGTCGGCGTGGCCACTCCGAAGAGGATGGAGCCGAGCACTCCGCAGATGAGGACTAGGGGCGGCACGAGGGCCGCACCGAGGCGGCGGAAGAAGGCCGCGCTGAGAATTTGCGCGCGCTCCTCGGCTGGCACGGCTGGCACGGTAGAAGGCTTGAGGAGGCCGAGGACGATTATATAGAGGATATAGAGGCCCATCAGCACGACACCGGGCACGAGCGCGCCCATAAAGAGGTCGCCGACCGACACCGAGACCGGGGCGAAATTGCCCATTTTGAGCTGGGCCTGCTGGTACGCCGAGGAGACCACGTCGCCGAGGATGACTAGCACAATGCTGGGCGGGATGATCTGGCCCAGCGTCCCCGAAGCGCAGATGATGCCGGTGGAAACCGCTGGGGAGTACGCGCGTTTGAGCATGGCCGGCAGCGAAATGAGTCCCATGGTGACGACCGTTGCGCCGACGATGCCAGTGGAAGCCGCCAACAGGCCTCCGACGAGGCAGACCGAAATCCCCAGTCCGCCGCACAAGCTGCCGCAGAGCTGAGCCATGGTTTCGAGCAGGTCCTCGGCGATTTTCGAGCGCTCTAGCACGACCCCCATAAAGACGAACAGCGGTACGGCCATCAGGGTCTCGTTGGACATGATGCCGTAGATGCGGGCCGGCAAAGCCGAGAGAAAGGCCGCGTCAAAGTCGCCGGTGATGATCCCGAGGCCGGCAAAGCCGAGGGCCGTACCCGCGAGGCAAAAGGCCACTGGGAAGCCGGATAGCAGCACCGCGAAGGTGCAGAGGAACATGGCCAGCGGCGCGAATTCGCTCATTGGGTGCGGAGGGTTTGCACGCTGTGGCGAATGATGGCTAGGGCTTGCAAAAACAGCAGCACAAAGCACAGGGGAATGGCGGTTTTGAGCAGATAGACTGCCTCCAGGCCGCCGCCGTCTTGGGAGCCTTCGAACACAGCCCAAGAGTCGGCGACAAAGGGCAGTGACTGGTAGATCAGCACCGCGCAGCAGGGAATCAGCAGCAGCGCGCTGCCCAAGAGATTGACTAGGGCTTTGCGCCGGGCGTCCATGGGCCGGTAGAGGATATCGACGCGGACGTGTTCGTCGCGCGAGAGGGTGTAGCTGGCTGCGAGGAGGAAGGTGAAGGCGTGCATGTACAGGGCTATTTCCTGCATCCAGACCCAGCCGCGTTCAAAGAGGTAGCGCAAGATTACGACGACAAAAGTCACCAAGACCATGCCTAGCGTCAGCCAAGGCACGGTGTGGACGATGAAGCGGTTGAGGCGTTCCATGCGGGCACTAGCCAAAGGTCAGGGCGCGGGCTTGGGTATAGGCTTCTTCGGAGATGCGCGTGTACGCGATGGAGTTTTTGCGGAAGGCGTCAAACGAGCTATAGACCCGGCTGGAAAAGGGGTCTTGGCCGGCGATCTCGGCTACTACTTCGGCAGACACTTTGCCGATTTGTGCCAACAACTCGTCGGAAAAGCGCCGGAGTTGGACGCCGTGTTCGTCAACCAAGGTCTTGAGGGCTTGACTGTTGCGCGCGGTGAACTCACTGAGCATGTCGTCGTTGGCCGCTTGGCAGGCGTAGGCGACGACGGCTTGGAGGTCTGCGGGCAGGGCTCCCAAGGCTTGCTTGTTAACCATGCACTCTCGCGCGGTCCCCGGCTCGTGCCAGCCCGGCCAGTAGTAGTATTGGGCGGCTTGGTGCAGCCCAAAGGCCAGATCGTTGTACGGGCCGACCCATTCGGTGGCGTCGATGGCCCCGGTCTTGAGGGCTTGGAAAATCTCGCCGCCGGGCAGGGTTTTGACCGTGACTTCGAGGCGGCGCAGGACCTCGCCACCCAAGCCCGGCATCCGCATGACCAAACCGGAGAAGTCGGCTAGGGTGTTGATTTCTCGGTTGAACCAACCGCCCATCTGCACGCCCGTGTTGCCGACGGGAAAGGCCCGGAGGTTGAAGTCGGCGTAGAGTTCGTCCCACAGGCTCTGGCCGCCGCCATAGCGCAGCCAGCCGTTGATTTCGGCCGCGTTTAGCCCAAAGGGGACGGCCGAGAAAAACTGGGTCGCCTCGTGCTTGCCCTTCCAATAGTAAGCGGCACCGTGGCCCATCTCGGCGGTGCCGCCGGAGACCGCGTCGAATACGCCTGAGGCAGGCACCAACTCGCCCGCACCGTACACCTTGACGTACAGGCGTCCATCGGACAGAGCCTCAATGCTGTGGGCGAGGTTGTTGGCCCCGGTGCCCAGCGCTGGAAAGTCCTTGGGCCACGTGGTGACCATCTTCCATTTGAAGCGCTGTTGGGATTGGACTGTAGGGGCCGCTTGATGTTCGGCTTGGCCACAGGCTACTAAGCCGGCGGCCGCAACGAGCGGGGCGCTTTGCAGAAAGGAGCGGCGCGAGCGTTGTGTAGAATGTTGCATGGAACCTCAGCTTTTGTTGATCAGATGACAGGAGCCGTCGTCTTGACCGACGATCACGAGATGAGTCATTGCGAGGAAAAGGCCGTTTTCCACGACTCCGGGCAGGCTGTTGAGCCAGCGCTCGGTGGCGCGGGCGTCGTCGATTCCCTCGGGAAAGCGAGCGTCGATGACGTAGTTGCCGTTGTCGGTGACAAACGGGGTGTCCGGTGCCTGCAAGCGCAAGGCTGGGGCGAGCCCGCGCTCTTTGAGATGCCGTGCGATGAGAGCATGAGACCAAGGGACGACCTCGACCGGCAGCGGGGATTTGGTGCCGAGCTGATCGACTAGCTTGGATGGATCGGCGACAATGATTTGGTGCGCGGTGATGGAGGCGACGATTTTCTCGCGCAGGAGCGCGCCGCCTAGGCCTTTGATTAAGTCGAGGTTGGGATCAACCTCGTCGGCCCCGTCAATGGTCAAATCGACGCTGGGCACCTCGGCGAGCGTCGTCAGTTCAATGTCGAGGGAGCGGGCCAAGGTGGCCGAGGCTTCTGAGGTCGGGATGGCCTTAACGGACAGTCCGCCCGCGACGCGCTCCCCGAGGGCGCGGATGGCCCACTCAGTGGTCGAGCCAGTGCCCAAGCCCACGGTCATCCCGGCTTCGATGTACTCGGCGGCGCGACGGCCGGCGGCTTCTTTCGGCGTCATGTCGTTACCAATTCTAGAGGCGCGTGCAATAGTGGATCTGGCGGGCGACTTCCTCAAAGCCGAGGCTGGGATACAAGTGCGCGCCGATGGGATTTTGCGCCAGCGTCTCGATTTTGGCGCACTCCATACCAGCGGCGCGCAGATGCGCTAAGCCGTGCTCCAGGAGTTGGCGACCCACACCCTTGCCTTGGCAATGCGGCAGGACGGCGAGGTTGGGAATCCCGCCGATTTTGCTCTCGCGGTCGATGCGGGTGGTGATGTAGCCTACTACCTCGCCGTTTTCTTCCCACACAAAGACGCCGCTTGCCCGCTCGCCGGCCACGTCGTCGTCAATGTGGCGCAGCTTGCGGAATTGCCAGTCGCGTCCGCCGATTAGCCCGAAGCGCTGCTCGATGTTGTGATCGATGGATACGCCGGGGAAGCAAACGGCCGTGATGTGCTTGAGCGCGGGCAAGTCCGCTGGGCGATAGGGGCGAATCACAGCGGTTAGCTTCCAGTGGATACGGAAATCTGTACCAGTGCCGGGTCTGGAGCGGTCTCGCGTCCAGAAAGCAACTCGTCGGCCCGCTTTTTGGCCGCTTCCATTTTGGGCTGCCGGACGCCGCGATAGCCGCGCACCTCCTCGGGCAGCGACAGAACTTGCACCCAAGTGTGGTACTCGTCTGCGGATTGCGGGGAAAAGTCGGCGATCAGGCCTTCGTACCAAGCGGCGAAGTCGCGCTCTTCGCGGTGCCACCACGAAGAGCAGAGCCGGCGGAGGAACTTCATGCGAGCGACCCACTTCAGCGACCTGTCGCCCAGCTTGAGGTCCGGGCGGAAGTCGCGGCCAAAAAGGCGCAGATGCGGTCGGTTCAGGTGGCGGTAGCGGATGCGGTCGCCGCGGCTCGTGTCGATGTTGTAGCGGCGGCGGTCGCGGCGGTACTTCTCCTCACAGGTGAGCAGATAGGCCACGTAGATTTCGTCCTTGATGGCGAGGACCTTGGCGAGTTGATAGATGACTGCGCGGGTGGCCGCAAAGTCGAACTCGGGACCGTCTTTGGCCTGCACGGCGAGCACTTGGTGGATGTAGCGGTCGGCGTACGCGAGGTTTTCGTACTGGATTAGGTCGTACACCCGCAGCGCAAAGTGCCGCCGCGCCGTGGCGACGGGCGTGTCGCGGATGCGGTTGCGGTAGGCCGCGGCGACGCGCTTGCCCTTCTTTTTGGCCAACAGTGCAGTTTTGTCGGCGACTAGCTCGGCGTAGCTAAGTGGTTTTTCTTCGAGCGGGAAGTGGTTCGGATCGAGTGCTAGGTACCGCCCCATGTTAAAGGCTTTTAGATTGGTCTCTAGGTCGCGGCGCACGGCCTGTCCGATGGCCCAGAGCAAGGTGTCTAGGTCTAGGGAGAGCAGCCCGCGCTGAAAGGCCACGCCGAGCATCATGATGTTGGCGTAGAGTTTGTTGCCCAAGTAGTGCTCGCAGATGCGGAAGAGATTCGCGCCAAAGTACGCGTCTGGACGGGTGTGTTGGTGGATCAGGTCGGCTTGATCATCGGCCGAGAAGTCCTCTTGGCCGATGAGGGTGTCGATCGTGGGAGTCTTGGCGGTGTTGACGATGGCCGCGGTGCGCTCCGGGTGGGCGATGCGGTAGCGGCCTTCGGGTTCGAGGCCCCGCGCCGCTTCGAGTACGTCGAGCCCGAGGAGCAAGTCGGCCTTGCCGCAGGGAATCAGCGGGGAAACCGGGGTGCCCTTGGGTGAATAGCTCAAATGCGAATAAACCGAGCCGTTGCGGATGGCCAGTCCCTTCTTGTTGGTCAGCCGCACCTCGTAGCCCTGCCGCACCCCGGCTTGGGCTAGCACCGAGGCCACCACGTTGACGCCCATGCCGCCGACTCCGGCTATGTAGGTGTACCAGATGTCGGTTAGAGGACGCTGGGGGGGCGCGGGCAACTGGCCGACGTCAATGGGCGGGGTCGAGACGGTGGGTGGAGCTTTGCGACGGACGGTGATTTCCTCAAAGGATGGACAGGTTTTGTCGCCATCGCCGACTTCGACTCGGGTGCAGGCACCGTCGGCAACGCAGGAGGAAGGGTCGATGGCGATCTTGGGGCCGTACTCAGTGGCAGATGCGACCGTCAAGCCGCTACAGCCGGTCGCTTGGGTACATTCGAGGCAGTACTCGCAGACGTCTTCGCTGATGTTGATGTGCTTTTCGACCGGCAGGAACCCCTGCTCTTTGGCGATCGCGCTTTGACGCACCCGCTCGCGGCGGTGGTAAGTGATGCCGCATTCCTTGTCGGCGATGATGATTTTGACGCCGTCGCGGAGCAGGGTTTTGCGGACGAGGGCGTCGTAGTTCTGGCGCTGGGATGGATCCATGCGGGCGATAAAGGTCGGCGAGTCTCCCGCTAGACCGGCGACGGCTTTTTCGATGTCTTGGGCGAAGGTTGGTTTACCTAACACATCGACGTCCACGCCTGGCGTAGGCTGGTGCCCGGTCATGGCCGTGGTCTTGTTGTCGAGGATGATGTAGGTGATGTCCTGGCCGTTTTTGATGGAGTCGGAGATGGCAATCATGCCGGTGTGGAAGAAGGTCGAATCCCCCATGAAGACGAGCTGTTTGTTGTCGATAAAGGGATCGATGCCCGCGCCGGTGCCGCCGCCTAGGCCCATGCCGGAAAGATTGTGCATCAGCTCGGAAAACGGCGCGTATTTGAGCATGGAATAGCAGCCAATGTCGCCGTGGAAGACCAAATCTACTGGAGCTTGCCCGTCGGGGGGTGCAGCCAAGTCGGCCGCGGCTTTCTTGAGCACGCTGGCCGAGTCGCGGTGTGGGCACCCTGGGCAGAAGGAAGGCGAGCGCGGTGGCACGGTCGCGGTGGAGTTGACAGGGGCCAAGGAGTTGAGTTCGGCCTGTAGTTTCTCGCGGTCGATGGGTAGTTCGGCGTCTAGCGCAACGAAGAGGCGCGCTAGGGTTTGGACGATGAGCGAGGGGTGCAGGCCCTGGATATCGGGAAAGCCCGGGGTATTGCCCGGGAAGCGCTTGCCCCACAGCGCGGAGCCGAGGTCTTTTTGCCGCGTCAACTCGGCGGCGACCTGCGGCTCGATAAAGGGCCGCTTTTCCTCGACCACGCAGAAAGTCTGCGCGCAATCGGCAAAGCGCGCGATCATGTGAGGATCGACCGGATAAGTAATGCCCAGCTTGAGGATGGGAAAGTGCCCGGTTAGCCCGAGGATGTGCAGGGCGTGTTCGAGATAGCTATAAGCCAAGCCAGAGGTGATAAAGCCCAGCGGCTTGGGGCCGTCGCTCGGAGGATAGAGGATTTGGTTGATGCCCGCTTCCCGCGCCAACTGCCACAGGCGGGGATAGCGCTGGTGTACTACTTCGCGCTCTTTGTGCGCGGTGGCTGGCGGGATGATGACGCGCTCGTCAGAGCAAATGGTACTGGTGTCTAGCGCGATGCGCTGCTTGCGGTTGAGGGCGGCAAAGCGGTTGGGATAGACCGTGACGCTGCCGCCGCCGTCGGCTTGGTTGGAGGTGACTAGATAGGTCAGATAGAGACCCGAGCGGCGCGACAGTTCAAAGCCGTGCCCGATCCAGTCTTTGATCTCCTGAAAGGTCGCGGGTTCGAGGACCGGGATGTAGAGATGCTGGGACAGAAAGCGCGAGTCAGCCGGTACTTGGGTTCCCTCGGACCAGGTGTCGTCACCCACGGCGATTAGGACTCCTCCGCTGGGCGAGGCTCCGACCATGTTGCCGAGGGCCAGCCCGTCGGCCGCCACGTGCAGGCCGACGCTCTTCATCACGCCCAAGGCGCGAATGCCCTCCATCTGCGAGCCGTTGAGGCGGGCGGCAGCGAGGGCTTCGTTGTTGGCGATCTGCGCGACGATGCCGTGTTCGTTAAAGAGGTCCTTGTTGTTTTCGAGGGTCTCGAAAAGCTCGGCCAAGGGCGAGCCGGGGTATCCGGTAATGACGCCGACTTGGCTTTCTAAGGCACCCTTGACGATTAGCTCGTTGCCGGTGTAAATGCCCGTGCCTTGTTCGAGTGAGAAGCGGGGATCCATGAGTCTATCTGGGTGGCTTGGAAAATGAACCCAAACATAGTACGAGGTCTAGGGCGATTGTCAAGTCAGCGCTCCCTCTGAGCCGGCGAGCTCACGCTTCGGCATCGAGCCAATAGCGCTGGTATTCCTCTAAGAATGTAAGGGTCTGTAGATCGGCCATGCGGTCTGGGAAGAGCACGCCGTCGAGATGGTCGATTTCGTGCTGGAGGACGCGGGCGAAAAGCCCTTCTGCTTCCAGTTCCACCGCTTGACCATCGCGGCCGTAGCCCCGGACCTCGACGGCTGCCGAGCGCGGGACCACGCCGCGCAATTGGGGGATGCTCAAGCAACCTTCCCAGGCGTCTAGGCGCTCCGGCGACAGGCTGGTAAACTGTGGATTGAAGAGCACGGTCAGCGGGATGGCGGCTTCGTCTTGGGGGTCGGGGTCAGGATTGCCGAGGACGATTAACCGCAGGGGTTCAAAGACTTGCGGCGCGGCTAAACCAATGCCCTCGTAGTCGATCATAGTTTCGATCATGTCGTCGATTAAGCGCTGCATCTGAGAGCTTTGCATCTGGGCGGGAGGGATCTCTGCGGCGCGTTGGCGCAGCACCGGATGCCCCATCTGCGATACTTTGCGAATGGCCATGGCGTTACGGCGTTTGGGGGGGATCTGCCGAGAGACAGCAGCGGAAACCCACTAAGTCGAGGCGATAGTCGGAGTCGAGGAATCGCCCGTAGCGGGCGTCGGCCCGGGCTAGATTGACGTTGTGGAAGAAGGAGCCGCCGCGCACGATCCGCCAGCGATCGGAGCGCGAATACCAAGACGCGGTCCACTCCCAAGCATTGCCGATCATGTCATAGACTCCGTAGGCGTTGGTGCAGCCTGCATACGCGCCGCTGGGCGCTAGACCCGGCCCGCGCTGCCAGACCCCATCAACGGCAAAGCGCGTATTGCAGCGTCCCGACTCGAAATTCTCGCCATAAGAGTACGCGAAGTTCTGCGGCCCGGTGCAGGCTTTCTGCCATTCCTGTTCGGTACACAGCCGCTTGCCCTGCGCCGCACAGAGCGATTCTGCTTCGACCCACGTGACTTCGACTTTAGGGAGAGTACCGTGCTGGTTGGGGTACTCGTAGATGTCGATGTAGAAAGCGTCGTCGATCAATACCATGCCTTCTACGTCGGCTGCGGCCAGCGCCGGCAGGGCGAGTAAAAGACAGAGAGCTAAGAGCTTATTCATAGTCGCTTATTCCGCAAATTGCACCGCGCCAAAGCGAGCGGGGTGGTGAAAGCCGCGCTGGTAGGTTTCGCTCCAGGCCGTGTACTCGGTTTGCTCGTGGTAGTGCTGCTGGAGCGAGTCTGGAACTGCGGGGTCGTTTAGGCGGCTTTTTAGATTGCGCCCGCCCTTGCGTTCGATGCGGTAGAGGTTGAGCCGCCAGACATCGCCTGCCGTCGGGCGCGCACCGCCTGTGACGCTATCTGCCATAGCGGCCCAAGGAATGGCGATTTCCGCAGTCCAGCCCCAGTCGAGCGCGAGCGAGTCGTTCACTGTGCCGTGAGCTCGGACCGCTGTTTTAAGCCCGGCGATATCCCAGTCTTTGGACGAGTGCCACTCGGGCGATACCGAGTAGATCAGCAAATCGACGACCGCATTGAGCGGGTTGACCTCCAACTCTAGGTAGCGCTTGCCATCGCCATCGGGGTCGATAAAGACCTCCACGACTTCCTCGCTCCACATCGGATCGTCTTCTTGGTCGTAGATAGCCCACATATCTGCATCTTGACAGACGAAGGCAAAGTAAAAGTAATCGCCATCCCACAGCATCTTCGCCCGCGTGGGAAAGAGCACTTCGTCGTAATCGTTGAGGATGCGCTCAAAGCGGTTGATTTGATGCGCCCTCTCCCACGAGAATTCGTCCAATTTGCCATCGACGACGACCGGTTCGAGCGCGCGTTGGACTGTATAGTGCGCCTGCAGGCCTGCTTCGGCGTGCGCGGCGAGAGGGAGGATGGCGAGCATGAGAATCGTCGAGAAGTGCATACATTCTCCTTGTATTTGGGGAGGCTGAATATACGAAAATCGCGCGGTCTTACCAAAAGAGTAAAGGGGCGATGCCAAGCTGGCACCGCCCCTTTGTGTAGTT
>JAJEEZ010000469.1:0-5993 GCA_022820705.1 Candidatus Latescibacterota bacterium
GCTCGACGAGGCGTCGGCCGCGTTTTTGATCGATGAGACGAGTGCCGAGGCGGATGAGCTTACGTTCGAGCGCAGGGGGTAGCTTGTCCATAGCAGAGCCGCGCTAAGTATGACAAAAAAGTAACAGAAGTGTCAAGTAAATGACACACTACTGTCAGGCATCCCAGCCGGCTAGTTCTTGGCGGGCGATGGCTGCCATGGCGTCGAGCCAAGCCGGGTGGTCGTTGAGGCAGGGCGCTAAGTGGAACTGCTGGCCGCCTCCGTGAGCAAATTGCTCGGCTCCTTCGCGGCCAATCTCGTCGAGCGTCTCGAGGCAATCGGCGGTGAAGCCGGGGCAGATGGCGACTAAGCGGCGCACGCCCTGTCCCCCGAGGCGCGCTAGGACTTCCTCGGTATAAGGCTCTAGCCAAGGCTCTTTGCCAAAACGCGACTGGAAGCCGCTGACCCACTCGTCGTCTGCGAGGCCAAGCGCTGTGGCTAGCTGGCGCGCGGTTTCCTCGCATTGGCCGCGGTAGGGGTCGCCTTCAGCGACGTAGCGCTGGGGAATGCCGTGGAAGGTGATTAGGTAGCGGTCGGGCGTCCAACTGAGGCGGGCGACCGCTTCGGCTACTGACTGCTTGAGCGCGTTGATGTACGCGGGATGATCGGCGTAGGGCGGGACGAAGCGCAGCGCCGGCATCTGGCGTTTGCGGGCGAAAAACCAAGGGCAGCGCCGGCCCAAGGCCGCGCGGTTGACCGCGTCGTATATCGAGCCGGTGGTGGCGCAGGAAAACTGCGGGAACATGGGAAAGACGAGGATGCGCTCGATGCCTTCTTGCTCTAGGGACTGGACGGCGCGCGCGATGCTCGGTTCGCCGTAGCGCATGCCGAGCACGACTTGATACGCCGCGCCCAATCGCTCTTGCAGACCGCGAGTCTGGGCTTGGGAATGGACCATGAGGGGCGAGCCTTCGTCGGTCCAGATATTGGCGTACAGGGCGGCCGAGCGCGCGGGTCGGCGGGTGAGGACAAAGAGATAGAGAATGGGATACCACCTGAGTGGGTGGAGGTCGATGACGCGCGGGTCGGAGAGAAATTGGCGCAGATAGGGCCGCAGGGCGCGGGCGGTGGGTGCTTGCGGCGTGCCGAGTTGGGCGACGAGGACGCCGATTTTGGAAGAGCTAGCAGGCATAAGCGGGCGTTTGCTGGAGGGTGTGCGGCGACTTACTTTTGAGAATATATCCGCAAACGCCGTCTTGAAAAGCCCGAAGGAGAGTAGATATGCGCAGTATTTTTGCAGGCATTGAATACGCAGGAAAAAGCACGCTGGCCACCATGCTCGGGGAATACTATCGGCATCGTCGAGTCCCCATCCACGGCGACGATCACTTCACCCTCCCCGACGCCTCGCTCAGCCCGGAGTCGCGCAAAATCTTGGTCGGCCTGCCCAACGACATGAAGGAGCGCGGACAGCGGATGCAGATCCACTACCACGTGGACATTATTAAAAAGTACGCCTGTCCACTGATCGTCGGCTGGCATTTGGAGGAGGCCGTGTACACTAGCTTTTACGGCGACGATCCGAACAGCTTTTACTACCCGAACTTCCACTACGGCTTTCAGCGGCTCTACGAAACTTTGGTGTTAGAGGCCCATCTGCCCGATGTGGTGTTATTCCACGTAACGGCTTCCGACGAGGAAATCGCGCGGCGGATGCAGGATAGCCCACACGAATATCCGGTCGTGCGAGAGGAACACATTGCCGAGGTCAAAGCGCGCTTTGAGGAAGAAATCGCCGCGTCGCTGTTTACCCACCAGAGGCGCACAATCGTCTTGGATACCACTGGCAAGACGCCCGAGGAGTCGTTCGACGAGTTGCTCTTGCAGACCGATCCGATGGTGACGATGGGAGAATTGGCTGTGCGGAATATGGAGGTGCCGGAGGGCGAGTACGAAGTGGTGTACGAGCACGGCGTGCGCAAGATGGTGCCCAAGTAGCGGACTTTGTTGAAACTTTTGTTTACTGACGTTACGCATTCCGATGGCTCCGACGGCACGAGAGGGTCCTCGATGGCTTGCCCTCTAAGGCGGGTCATTGGATATTAAATTCATGCCATCGCATCATTCCTTTTACTTTTAAAGGAACCGCATCATGACCGAAACCACGTTTGACCACGAAGGCCGCTTGTCCCGGCTCGAAGGCATCAACGAACAGATCAACCATCGGCTCGACCAGATGCAGCAGCAAATGAACCAGATGCAGCAGCAGATGAACCAGCAATTTCGCTGGCTAGTGGGCATCCAGTTGACCACTCTGCTGGCCCTCGGCACACTTATCTTGTCGAAACTACCCGGGTAGGGGCATTCGCCTTCAGCCCTAACGGCTATCCGTTGAAAGCAGCGATTTGATCCGTCCCCACGCGACTGAGTTTCGACGCTCGTGCGCTGCTGAAACTTTTTGTTTGGTCAATCGTCAGTCTGAGTACTTGGCCCGTGACCAAGCGATCCATCGATAATGAAAAGCCTTCGACCCTTAACCACGTCTCTAGTCCTGCTACTGGCTTTCGCCTGTAGCGGCTTACAGGTTCTCTGTGCTCCTATTGCAGAGGCCGCCCCCATGCCCTGCCACGTCGCCAATGCCTGTGGCGAGGAGGGCATGCAAGCGGGTTGTTGCTGTCTGCGTGCAGAATCCAACAGCGCGTCTCCTCCGTTTGTCCCCCCAGTCGAGCAGCCGTCCGTTTCAACGCCCGCGACTGAAATAGTGGCGACCACTCCGCTCCCACCTCGTTCGGCTGCGCTGCAGTCGCGGACCAACCGCATCCCCCAACCGCATCCCCCGCTTTTCCAGCTCTACTGCTCCTTCCTGATCTGATTCTCGCCGCACTGAGTTTGTCCTAAGAAGCTATCCGATCTTAGGGCATACCCGGAAATTTCCAGACGCTTCTAAGTCTCACACTCCACTCAATTTGCGGGGGTCTGTACGCGAATCCCAGATCTCCGCGCGGCGAGGAGTATTTGCATGTTCAAAAATAAAATGGCCCTGCTGCTAGCCGGTCTGCTGGCAGGCCCGGTTTGGTCGCAGGAAGAAGCAGCGTTCGATTTCCGTGCCGAACTCGCGGAGTACGCGCGCTATGCCGAACAGCACAACCCCAAGCTCAAGCAGGCTTTGACGCGTTACCAAGCCGCCCTAGCAAAGGTGCCCTCGGCGAGCGCTTGGGTCGATCCCCGCCTGACTTACGGCTATTTCGCGCGTCCGGTGGAGACGCGCACCGGCCCGCAGGAAATGCGCTTTAGCGCGGCGCAAACCTTCCCGTGGAAGGGCAAATTGGATCTCAAGGGGCGGATCGCCCAGCAAGAGGCCGAAGTCGAGAGCCAGCGCTATGAGGCCACGCGGCGGTCGCTAATTTTCGAGGTCAAAGCCGCGTACTACGACTGCTACTTTTTGGAGCGAGCCATCGCCGTCAGCGAGGAAAACTTGCGGCTGTTGGCCCACCTAGAAGAAGTGGGCCGCACCCGCTATCGCGGCGGCACCGGAGAACACGCCCCAGTTCTCAAGGCGCAGGTAGAATTGGGGCGCTTAGAGGATCAACTGCGCAGCCTGCGTCAGCAGCGGAGGCCGACCGCGGCTCGGTTAAATGCGGCGCTCGGCCGCGCGGCGACGGCTCCGATAGCTGTTCCCGATTCGCTGCCTATGGCTGCGTTGGACTTAGACGAAGAGGCGCTAAAGGCGCGCTTGCAGGCCGCGAATCCGACGCTGCAAATGCGGCACACGCAAGCGCAGGCACAGTCCCTAGGCGTCGAATTGGCCGGCAAGCAGTTCTACCCGGATCTGACCGTGAGCCTCGATTACATCCACATCGGCGACCGGGGCGAAAATCCGCTGATGGCCATGGCCACGCTCAACCTGCCCTTGTGGCGCTCGTCCTACGAGGCCGGGCAACGAGCGGCCAAGCTGAGCCATCAGGCCGCCTTGCAGGGCGTTGCGGACGAGGAGAATAGGCTCGCTGCCGAGTTGGAACTGGCCTTGTACAGGCAGCGCGACGCCCAAAGCCGCAGTGCTCTCTACCGGGACAGCTTGCTGCCCAAGGCCGAACAAGCGCTCAACGTAACGCAGCGCGCCTTTGCCGCCGACCGCAGCGATTTTCTCGCGGTCATCGACGCCCAACGCACTCTGCTGGAGTTCCAGCTAGCGTACGAACGGGCGCAGACCGACCAAGCCCTGCATTGGGCCGAGATTGAAAAGCTGGTCGGCGAACCCACGGAGGAAATCCAACCATGAAAGCAACGAAACAAATAATAGCTACTGGTATTGTGGCGGGGATCGTCGGCTTGGCCGTGGGCTGGGGTTTGGGTGGCTCGGATACACCAAGTGGACGCGTACCCGCCGCGGTCGCCGAGCAGGATGAAACGTGGACCTGCTCGATGCACCCGCAAATTCGCCAGCCTAAGCCGGGTCAGTGTCCAATATGCGGAATGGACCTAATCCCGGTGGCCGCGCCCGAGGCTGGCGACATTTTGGCCCCGCGCCAGTTGCGTCTCTCGCCGGCCGCACAGGAGCTTGCCAGCATCCAGACTGCGCCGGTCGAGCGCCGCTTCGCGCCGGTCGAGACGCGGATGGTCGGCAAAATTGCGGTAGATGAGACGCAAGTTCGCTCTATCACCGCTTGGGTAGCGGGCCGGATTGATCGGCTGTACGTGGACTACACGGGCGTGCGAGTCGAAAAGGGCGACCACATAGCCTATCTCTACAGCCCTGAACTGTTGACCGCTCAAGAGGAGCTGATCCAGGCCCTGCGCGCTCGCGAGCGATTGGTTGACAGCGGCACGTCCGTTGGGCAGACGGCGCAGGCGACGGTCGAGGCTGCGCGCGAAAAGCTGCGTCTGCTTGGGCTGAAGGAGGAGCAAATCGAGCGCGTCGAGCGCGAGCGCCAAGCCTCCGACCACCTGACGATTTACGCGCCAACCGGCGGCGTGGTGATAGAAAAGCACCTCAGCGAGGGTGCGTACGTGCAGACCGGGACGCCGATTTACACTATTGCGGATTTGTCGCGGCTGTGGTTGGAACTGCAAGCCTACGAATCGGATATGTCTTGGATCCACTACGGTCAGGCCGTTGAATTCTCGGCTGAAGCCTATCCGGGCGAGGTGTTCAGCGGCCAGATATCCTTTGTCGATCCCGTGTTAGACGAGCGCACGCGCACGGTGCGCGTGCGAGTCAACGTGGCCAACGAGCAAGGTCGGCTGAAGCCGGGGATGCTGGTGTGGGCTGTGGCCCAAGCCGAGGTGGGAGCCCATGGGCGCGCCATGTCGCCCGAACTTGCGGGCAAGTGGATCAGCCCGATGCACCCAGAGATCGTCCGCGACGCGCCCGGTGCCTGCGACATTTGCGGCATGGCCCTAGTGCGCGCCGAAGAGCTGTATGACACTGGCGACGAGGCGGAGCGCGAGATGCCGCTAGTGGTACCCGCTTCGGCACCGCTGCTGACGGGCAAACGCGCCGTGGTGTACGTCGCGCTCGGCGAGGGCCTGTACGAGGGGCGCGAGGTCGTGCTCGGGCCGCGGGCAGGGGATTACTACCTGGTCCACGAGGGCCTGCGCGAGGGAGAGCAAGTGGTGGTCAATGGCGCGTTCAAAATTGACAGTGCCCTGCAGATTCGTGCTCAGCCGAGCATGATGAACGCGCCAGCGCGGGCCGACCACCGAGACGACGAGCCAAACGGCCACGCGCACAGCCCGCCGTCCGCGGTCTGGACGGCCTATTTCGCTATGCAACAGGCGTTGAGCGAGGACGATTTGCCGGAGGCGCAGGCCGCCGCTGCCGCGCTAGCGACCGACCCGGCGTCGCAGGAGGTCGGGGACGCCATCAGCAAAGCTGTCGATCTCGCCGCGGCTCGCCAAGCCTTTGCCGAGCTCTCGATGGTACTCATTCGGGTGGCGCGGCAGGGGGACGTCCATGCCGGGCCAGTGCATCTTTTTCACTGTCCAATGGCCTTTGATAACGAGGGGGCGGCTTG
>JAJEEZ010000183.1:0-10297 GCA_022820705.1 Candidatus Latescibacterota bacterium
TGGGGCAATTCGAGCAGGTTGGGGAGGGTCTGTTGGCCGGTGCCTTGGAGCGCGTTCGACCTGCCTTGGGTGCCGCCGTTGTCGGGGCCTTGCTGCATCCGGTCCATGCAGTGATCGACAGCGGCGTTGCATGCGCTTAATTCCTCGGCCGTAAGGACGTTGCGGACGACTAGATAGCCGGTCAGGTCCCAGAAGTAGCGTTCGCGTGCATCCATTTTAGCCCTCCGCAATCCAAGTTTTTTGGCCGTCGGATTCCAGCAGGGGCAGGTCCTTGTGGTGGACGCCTGGCCCGTAGAGGACGGCTTGTTGTTCGGGCGTGAGTTCGTCGATCCAAGCGCCGTAGCGCGCTTGTGGAGTGAAGTATTTGCCCGTAGCTCGGGCCGCGCCTCGGGAAGCGTATTTGTAGAGCACGGAGCGCCGCTGTGTTTTGCCTTTCCACGGCAGAGTGCCATGGGTGGCGGTCTCGGCGAAGAAGAGGACGTCGCCGGCGCGCATGGCAGGTTGGACGACCAATTCGCCGTACTCTGCGAGCGAGCGGATCTCGGGCGGGGTCGGCTCGCAGGTTTTGTGACTGCCGGGGATCACGGCAAAGCCGCCGTCTCCGGGGTTGCAGTCGGTTAGTTGCCAGGCCACGGTGATGCCCCGGCAGTAGATTTTGCCGTTTTGCTGGTGATACCAAGTGGCGGGGCTAAAAGGCTCGCCCGCGCCGTGCAGGTAGTGCCCTTCGGTTCCCTCGGTGGCGCTGATGAGCAGGGGGCCGTGATCGAGGCGAAAGCCCGGGCCGCTGAATTCGTTGAGGCGCGAGACGACGGTGGGATGAACCAGCAGGCGGCGAAAGGGTTCGCGGTAGGGGGGCGGCCAACCGAGCATACCGGAGAGTTGCTGGCGGCTGGTCGTGCCTTGCAGGGCGCTTGAGCCACGGGCAAGGGAGTCGGGGTAAACGGAGATCTGGTCGGCGAAGTGGTCGATGGCCGCGTTGCACTCGCTTATTTCCTCGGCGGTGAGGGCGTTGCGAACTACGAGATAGCCGCGCAGATCGAAGTAGTATTTTTCTCCTTCTGAGACCGTGCAGAGGTGTTTGTCCACGGCTTTGCTCCTTTGTAATCTCTGTCCACGTTCCGATCTTCGGACGACCCAAGACCAAGATAGTGCGCTAGCTAGCCTTGTCCAAGCCTCGGACATGATTGATAGGTAGCAAACCATAAGTATCTTTTTTGCACAGGACGACAAGATACAAGTTGCTCAGGCTGAGCCCGCGCCAGCAGCTTGATGAAGTCGTAGTTGAGGAGACGGCGGCATGAAAAGCTGGAAAGGTGTGATCGGCCTAGTTAGCCTATTGCTGGTGAGTGTCGCGTATGGTGAGGGTAGAGAGGGCAAAAAGGTCGTCGAGCCGGATGCGGCTGGCGACTCCTACCGAACCCCTGAGCAGGCTCGCAGCGAGCTAAGTGAGCAAGGGATTCAATATACCCGGTCTTCTTTCTTCGAGCGCGTGGAAAAGGGAGATCTGTTCGCGGTGCAGCTATTTATGGATGCAGGGATGGCTATCCACGCCCGGACTGACCAAGGTGAGACCGCCTTGATGGTGGCCGCCGGGGAAGGCCATGTAGAGATGGTGCAGTTGCTGGTGGATAACGGCACCGCTATCAACGCTCAAACTGGCAGCGGCAGGACGGCCTTGATGGTAGCGGCCGGGGAAGGCCATGTAGAGGTAGGACGTTTTTTGGTGGACAATGGTGCTGACATAAACGTCGAAGATAAAAACGGCTGGACAGCCTTAGATTTGGCTTTTTGGGGCGGCGATCCAAAGATCGGGGTTGCCCATGTAGAGGTTGTACGCTCTTTGGTAGAACGCTGGGTGGCGAAAGCAGGAGCGAATGCCCGAACTGAGGATGGCAAGACGGCCTTGCACTGGGCTGTTTTAGGCGACGATTTGGCAATGGTTCGCTTTTTGGTGGCAAACGGTGCCGAAATCAACGCCCAAACTAAATACGGCTGGACGGTCTTGATGCAAGCGGCGCAGGAGGGCGATTTGGCGATGGTTCGCTTTTTGGTGGGCGAGGGTGCCGATGTCAACGTCCGAGCTAAATACGGCTGGACAGTCTTGATGATGGTGGCTCGGCTCGGCGATTTGGCGATGGTTCGCTTTTTGGTAGCAAACGGTGCCGAGATAGACGCCCGAACAGATATAGGCGAAACGGCCTTGATACAAACCGCCCCCAATGGCGTAGAGATGGTTCGCTTTTTGGTAGGTGAGGGGGCTGATGTCAACGCCCGAACCAATGACGGTAGGGCGGCCTTGATGGAGGCGGCGCGGGTCGGCGACTTGGAGGTGGTTCGCTTTTTGGCAGCAAACGGTGCCGAAATCAACGCCCAAGATAAATACGGTGAGGCAGCCTTGATAAAAGCCGTGCGGATTGGTGCTTTGGAGGTGATTCGCTTTTTGGTGGATCAGGGTGCAGAGATAAACGCTCAAGACAACAGCGGCAAGACGGCCTTGATGGAGTCGGCGCGAGTCGGCGCTTTGGAGGTGGTTCGCTTTTTGGTAGGTGCGGGTGCCGAGATAAACACTCAGGATGAACGCGGTTGGACCGCCTTGATGGAGGCCGCCAAGTGGGGCCGTTTAGAGATGATTCGCTTTTTGGTGAGTGAAGGTGCCGAGCTAAACGCCCAAGATGAACGCGGCTGGACCGCGTTGGTGCAAGCGGTTCGGAATCGGAAAAGTGCTTTGGCGATGGTTTGCTTTTTGGTAGCAAACGGTGCTGATATAAACGTCCAAGACAGTAGCGGCAAGACGGTCTTGATACAAGCGGCACGGCAGGGCGATTGGGAGATGGTTTACCTCTTGGTGGAAAATGGTGCTGATATAAACGCCCAAGACAGCAGTGGCGAAACAGTCTTGATGAAAGCTGTTCGGGTCGGCGATTTGGAGAAGATTCGCTTTTTAGTAGCAAACGGTGCTGATATAAATGCCCAAACTAAACACGGTTGGACGGCCCTGATGCAAGCCGCCCCTGGCATAGAGATTGTTCGCTTTTTGGTGGGTAAGGGTGCTGATGTAAACACCCAAACTAATAACGGCGAGACGGCCTTGATACAAGCCGCGCGGGTTGGTGACCTAGAGATGGTTCACTTTTTGGTAGCAAACGGTGCTGATGTAAACACCCAAACTAATAGCGGCGAGACGGCCTTGATGGAAGCCACCGAGTGGGGCCGTTTAGAGACGGTGCGTTTTTTAGTCAACAAGGGTGCTGATGTAAACACCTCAGATAATAGTGGCAGAACCCCCTTGAGATTGGCTGAAGAAAAAGGCCTACAAGAAGTGGTGGACTTTTTCAAAGAGACTGCAAGCACTGAGTAAAATAGGCGGCTATCTGGAGGCTTTGCGCCAGGCTTGGCCAAAGGATGAGTAGTTTTCTAGTCTGCTGTTCTGCTTTAAACCCTTCCCGGAAAAGACCGTCCCCGCACCTGCTTAAAGGGCGGCATTTTGGGCGCGTCGATGACCGCTTCGTCGCGCCAAGAGGTCGCGCGCATGTAGTGCACGGCATAGCCTCTGCGCCGCGTGCCAGTCAGATTGGCGTTGCTCTGGTGCAGCGTTAGGCTGTGGTGGAAACTGATGCTGCCGGCGCGCAGGGGAGCGGGCCGGATGGGCCAGCCGCCGCTTTCCAGATCGGCGACAAAAGGGGCCAAGCGCTCGCCTCGCAACATGCCCCAGCGGTGAGTGCCGGGGGCAAAGTTGAGGCAGCCGTTGTCGAGGGTGGCCGCGTCAATGGCGGTCCAGGCGGAGACCAAGTCCATGGGGAAAATGTCGCGCCAAGAGGCCGAATCCTGATGCCAGCCCTGCGCCGAGCCCGTGCGTGGCGCTTTCATAAAGAGTTGGTCGCCGTACATCTTGATGTCGGAGGTGCCGAGCAGGTCGGCGATGATGTCGGCGATTTTGGGGTGGGTGACGTGAGCCCACATTACGTCGTCGTACACCGCTATGTTGTACAATTTGCGCACGGATAGCACTTGGTCGGTGACGGCTTTTTCGCCGCGGCGGAAGACGGGTTCGAGCTGGATGCTGGTATCGGGAATGTGGTCGAGTTCGCCGGTGGCGATGCGGTCGGTGTGGGCTGCTAAAGAGGCGACTTCGTCGGGGGTCAGCACGTCTTCGACGGTCAGGCAGCCGTCGAGGTAGAAGCGTTCGACTTGATCGGGGGTGAGGTGGCGCAGGTTTTGTCGGGTCACGGGACGGTCTCCTCCTTAAGTCTCAACCGATAATCTTCTGCCCAAGCTTTGAGCGGGATATCCTCGTCTTGGGGTCGCCAATAGCGCGACACTGGCAGCACCAAGGGATCGTCGCCATGGCTTATCCTCTGAGACGCTACTTCCACATGCAAAAGCCGCCATCCACCACCAAGTTGTGTCCGGTGATATAGTCGGCGGCGGGCGAGGCCAAAAAGCGCACCGCTCCCTTCATATCCATGCCGTCGCGGCCCATGCGGCCCAAGGCGGTGGCGTCGCTGTACGCGTCGATAAAGGCTTGGGGTTGGCCGCGCTCAAAGCCGCCGGGCGAAATGGCGTTGACCCGCACCCCCATAGGAGCCAAATAGGCGGCCGCGTCCATCGTCAGGCCGATGACGCCAGCTTTGGCTGCGGCGTAGTCCAGCGGTTGCTGGCTCAAGCCGCTGTGCTGGTACATGCGGCGGTCGCGGCCGACTAGACCGGCGATGGAGGCGATGTTGATAATGGAGCCCGAGCCTTGTGCGGCCATGATGCAGCCGAAGATTTGGCAAGAGAAGAGGGGGCCGGTCAAATTGGTGTCGATGAGCAGGCGGGCGTCTGCTGGCTCGCGCTCGAACGGGTCGGTGGTAGAAAGTCCTAAGCCGCCGCCGGCGTTGTTGACTACCACATCGACGCGGCCTTGCCACTGGCGCACGTCTTGGGCGAATTGGCTGAGGGCGGCGTGGTCGCAGATGTCGAGGGCGGCGCTGTGCACCTCACAGCCGTAGGTCGCTTTGAGATGCTCGGCAGTGGCTTGGGCACTGGCTTCCTGGCGCGACGTAATGGCTAAATGACAGCCGGCGTCGGCTAAGCTCTCGGCCATGTCGCGGCCCAAATCGCGGGCCCCGCCGATCACCACGGCAACTTGGCCGGTCAAGTCGAAAAGTTCTGTGCTCATGGGGATGCTCCTGGCGCGGGCAATATAGGCGTCTAAAGGTGGGGGATCAACCAGATGGAGGCTCCTGAAAGGTCATTTTGGGCCGCTGATCCCAGCGGACCTGGTCAGGTGCGTTGGTCTGTTCGGCCCAGTCGCGGATTAAGTCGATATCTGCCTGCCGCGCCTCCAGCCGCGCCGCGACATGGGCTGGGTCCCACCCGTCTAAGACCAAGTCGGTCAACTCGGCTACCAACTCGTGGCACTCTGGCTCGGCGGCCCGATCCACCTGCTCGTGGGGATCCTCTTCTAGATTGAACAACTGGGGGCGCTCCCGCCAGTGGTAGACTAGCTTCCACGGCCCGCGGCGCACCATGCGCTGCACTTGGCCCTCGCGCAGGGCGTATTCCGAAAAGGCTACATCGTCCCAATCGCCTTGCCCCGTGCGCAGCAATTCCAGCGCCGACCGTCCCGGCGAATTGGGTAAGGGCGGGGCACCCAAGGCTTGGAGCATGGTGGCGTTGAGATCTAAGGCACTTATGACCCGGTCGCATTGCGTCCCCGCTGGCAATACGCCGGGCCAGGAGACAATGGCTGGCACTTTGGCCGACTCTTCGTAAAAAGTCCGCTTCATCCACAAGTCGTGCTCACCGACCAACTCGCCGTGGTCCGAGCTGTACACCACTAGGGTATTGTCGGCCAAGTCGTTTTCTCGCAGGGCCGTTAAAATGCGGCCGATCATGTCGTCCATTTCAGCGACCAAGGCCCAGTAAGCGGCCCGGGCATTGAGTACCCATTCTTCGGGTATCTCCTGCAAACCGCCGTGGGCCCGCCACCAGTGGATTGCCGGGTGAAGGTGATCGCCGAAAGGCTCGCGTACCGTGGGCGGTCGGATTCTCGCTCGGTAATAATCGTACAAGGGTCGCCGCGCCAAGTAGGGGGAATGCGGTAGCATAAAGCCGATGCTGAGGCTGAAGGGGCCTTCGGCTTGACCGGCGCGTTTTTGCACTCCCATTTGATTTAGAAAGTACACGGCTGCTGCGGTCACGTCTTCATCGTGTACTTGGTATGAGCTCTGTCCCGGTCCGGCTTTCTCCAGACTACTGCGGCTCATGGCCGGGGCTTGCCCCCCGCCGGGCCAATTGGAGGAGTGGTCGCCTACCGGCCTTGCGACATAGCCGTGCAGTTGGTCGGGACCTATTGAGTGCATGCGGCCGATCAGCACTGGTCGATACCCGGCCGCTCCCATGGCGTGGGCCATAGTCGGCACTCCCGAATCGAGGATTTGATTGTTGGTCCACACTTCGATGTCGCTGGGGTAGCGTCCCGCGAGCATGGCCATGCGCGAGGCCACGCACACTGGCGATGGGCAGTACACTTGGGTGCATTGCACGCCCTCGGCGGCGAGGCGGTCCAAATGCGGCGTCTCCACCACCGGATCGCCAGCGCAGCCCATGACGTGGGGATTGTGCTGGTCGGAGTGGATGTATACTAGGTTGGGGCGTGGTTGGGGCATGGGAGGCGTCCTCCTGTTCATAGTTCGGGCGGAGTCTGCCACGCCTCGTCCAGTCCTGCGGCAGAGTCTCGTTCTTGTCTATTCTTTCATCGCCTGCTGAATTTCAGCCAGAGTTGGCTCATCCCCAGGCTGCGTTTCCTTTAGGAAAACTCCGAATTTAGCGAGCGCGAGATCGGGATTTTTTCCACTCAGACGACTTTTCATCCACTCGATAGTTTCATCCTGTTGGACAGCCGCTTGAAGCCAATAGTTTACCAGACTGTTAAAAGACATGTTTTTCTTTTTGGCCAGCCGCATCGCTTTGTCTTTTAGTTCATCTGGCAATCTTACAGAAATCGCGCTCATGGTCTTTCTCCATTGGCTATAGATACAGATCGCAGAACTGTTGAGGGGTCAAAATCACAAGGTCTGGAAATTTCAACTCACCCCTCTGAAAGTCAGTAGTATTTTTAGTCACCACCAAAGCGTTGGTTGCAACAGCCGCTTCTAATACAAAATTGTCTTCTTCATCAGGTAGGTTTGGACGCCATAAATAAAATACTTCAGATTGATAGGCAAGTGCCAGTAATGCGTCTAAGATAAACCCAATTTCTTCTTTACTAGCACCTATTAATTTGAGAATGCTCCTTCTTGTTAAGACCGATTCATATTCAAGATACAGCTTTTGTGTCAAAACTAAGGGAATGGTTGCCTGTTGGATATGCTGAAGCATTTTGAAACTAGGAGAGTCTGCGCGGCGACATAGTCCAGCGACGAGCACATTTGTATCGAGAACGACCAGCGGCGGCGTTGCCAAATTGTCCTCCTATAGAGACAAACGGGCCCAGCGCACTTCCATGCAGGCGTCGTCGCCGGCGTAATAGACGACCATGACATCGCCGTCGGGCAGGGCTGCAGAAAAGGGTAGGCCAAAACTCCACAGGCCCATTTCGGCCAGCAGGTCGCCGGTGTCTCCTTGTCCGGCAGCGGATTGTGAGGATTCGACTGTCTGACGGTACAGCTCTACTTCGGTGGCTGCGTCAAAGGGAGCGTCTGCCGCTAGGGCTAGGCGGGCGCGGATCGAGTGCGACTGGAAGCGATCGACCCAGGCCAAGACCACGCGGCCGTCGGGCAAAATGGCTGGATGCGCGGCTTGGTCGGGGAAGCCGAGATCGTCGGGAGCAGACCAAGTGGCACCTTCGTCTGAACTGATGTGGCGCTGGATATTGAGGTACTGGGTCGTCTGCCGGTCGTAGGTCCAGGTGAAGGTGACTACGCGGCCGTCGGGGCAGACGCCGGCGCGTTGGTCCCAGTTGAAGATGCGGCCGGTGGGGTCTTGGCAGGTGGTGACGGGATCGCTCCAGGTCTGGCCCTGATCTTTCGAGTACAAATACACCACTCGTTGCAGCCACTGGCCCCGGTCCAAATAGGTTTTATTGGTCTCGATGCTCAAGGCCAGCCGGCCGCTGGACAGGATGAGGACGGGGTTGGTCAGGCTGGGCGGGCCGACGTCCGGGGGGACGGGCACGACACGCCAGTCGGACCAAGTGTGCCCGAGGTCGTGGGAATCGGCTAGGACGATCTCCATCGGCAGACAGCCTTCGGTCTCTTCGTTAAAGAGGGGTTGGCCCGGATAGGTCTGGCGGTCCACCCACATGGCGGCGAGTAACAAGTGGCCGTTGCCTAGGTCGGTGATATAGCCGACCCGGAGCGACCCGTTCAGCCCGTTTAAGGTCGTGGCAAAAGGGGTGGCGGGGTCGCTCCAAGACTGCCCGCCATCGTCCGAGCGCTTCAGTTCGATCGTGCCATCCGCTGAATCCTTACTGCTGCCGACGCGGTAGGTGGCTAGCAGCGAGCCGTCGGCCAGCGGGGTGAGCGCGGGAAAGGTCGAAAAGGCGCGCGGCGTATTGGGCTGGCCGCGGTTAATGATGCCTTGATCGCTGATTTTCATTTTGATACTCCAAGTTAGCCGCTTCCCATTGTGCGGTGTGCGTATCTTAATTATTTGAGAAGGTCGCGAGTATAATAGCGATACTTGTGCAGAATGGACAATGCCATAGAGAGGAGAATCTCAATGCAGCAACCCCATTACAATAAAGACTTAGATGTTCGCCAGATAGGGCCAGAGGATTTAGCTCGTGCTCGCCTAGTGGCCGGACGCGCCTTTATGGAACACGCCGAAGATTGGTACGGGGAGGATGAGACGACGCTGGCTGGCTTTGATGGGGAGGGGACTATGGTGTGTGCCTTGGGCTATCAGCCCGAATCGCTGTGGTGGGGCGCAGCACAGATTCCGGCTGGGGCCATTGGCGGGGTGGCTACCGATCCCAAGCACAAGCGGCGCGGTCACGCGGGTGGGCTTATGGTGCAGGCCATTCACATACTGCGAGAACGCGGTTGCTGTGTCAGTCCGCTGTGGCCTTTTTCCTTTAGGTGGTACGGCAAGTTCGGTTGGGCTTGTCCAGCGCCGAGGTTGGAACTGAAAGTATGGCCGGATTTGGTGCGTCAAACCACGGAGGAGACTGGGACGGTGCGGCGGGCTACTGCGGAGGATGCGAGCGCCGTGCATCGGTTGCACACCGAGGGGGCGCAATTGCGCAATGGGCAGTCGGTACGCTCAGAAGCGTTTTGGCAAAAGGAGGATATAAGGCGCGAGCTTTGGGTGCTGGAGGGGGACGGTGGAGCAGCGGATTGTTCGGCTCTGATGTTAATAGGGGACTTGGAGCGCGGCCAAGGTAAACGCATTACCGTGCGGGAGCTGCACGGGGCCTCTTTTGCCGCTCAATTGAAGTTCGTGCGGTCCGTGGCTGATATGGACGGGGTAGCTGCCTTGAACCTCGATCTGCCGCCCGACAGCTTGCTGCTCGGCGCATTCCCAGAGCGCTTTAACGCATCCGTTGAGTTCGACTTGGCGTTGCGCGTACTGGACGTGGCCCAAGCTCTAGCGCATCTCAAGCCGCCTGAAAATTTGCAGGCGACAGTATCGTTTGAGGTCGCCGATTGGGTGGTGAATGCCGACAAGCCGCTGGCCGCGACGGTGCAGGCGGAAGGGGGACAGGTGCAAGTTTCGGAAAAGTCAGACAAAGACGCGCTGTTCTGCGACATTAACACTTTTACGCGATTGTTTGCCGGCGGCTTTACCGTGGCCCAAGCCCGGGCTATGGGGCGTTTGACCGGCGGTAATCCGGCGGTGGGGGCGGCCTGCGATGCGTTGTTGCACGGGCGCGTACCGTACCGCTCCGATGTTGAGGCCGGGTAGGATCAGACGCATAACTCGCGGGAGGAGAAAATTATGGTTTTAGCGACAGAAACGCACCGGCGGCAATACCGCGAAGAAGGCTATTGCCTAGTCGAAGAATTGATCCCGGACGATCTAATCGAGGCCGCTCGCCAGCGCACCATGGAAATAGCCGGGAACTTGCCCGACTGGTCGGAGAGGCATTTCCAAGTGCTCGATCCAAGCCGTTATAAAGCCGCTGGAGGCAGTCCGCTGCCGGGCGGCATTCAGCAGCCGGCCAGCCAAGAGGAGGTGTTCACGCTGGTCGCCGACCATCCGCGCTTGGCCGAGGTCATGGCGGCCCTGCTGGGAGGGCCAGTGGAGCGCTTTACCGATCAAATAGGGGTCAAGCACGCCGCCATCGTCGAAGAGCAGGGGGGGTGCAGCT
>JAJEEZ010000181.1:0-16973 GCA_022820705.1 Candidatus Latescibacterota bacterium
CTGTCAATCCCTGTCGTCAATCTCGCGGATCAAAGCATCTAAGCGCCCTAGGCATACGGTGAGAAAAATCTCTTGGGCAACGGGTGACTCTTGTCGCACCGGGCTATTGATGAAGCGGCCGATAGCGATGAGAATCACGTAAACCGAGAGTACGTCATAGGCTTGGTCCCTAGTGGCAGAGAGTCCGTCGCGCACGGTGCGCACCACCTGCCGCATGGCCTCGACTAGCGCCTCGGCCTTTTCCTCTTCATAAGCGACGACCACCTCCCGGCACAGGGCCTTTAATTGCGCGCGGTCTTCGGTGTCGATACAGTGGGCCGCGCCCAAGGTGTCCGTTGCCCGGCGCAGCAGGCGGGTGATGGCGGCGACGCGGTCGGTATCTTCGCGCGAGAGCAAGCGGTAGAACTGGTCGCCAGCGCCGAGTGCGCGGCAGACTCCGTTGAGTAGCTGCAAGCGCACGGCCGGGGAGGGGAAGTCGGTCAGACGGCTTAGCGCGGGTCGGACGATGCGGCGGTCTTGGCGCTCGCTGAGGACGTCGACCAGTGTCGGGAAGGTCAGGGGGTCGAAATCGCTGCCAAATTGCCAGAATAGTAGCTCGTGGACTTCGTCCCCCCGGATGCTGGCTAGGCCGCGAATGGCGCTGATGCGCACCCGGGGATCGGCGTCGTCCAGCGCCTCGACTAGCGGATCGATGCTCGTGGAGGATCCGAGGCGGCCTAGGGCCTCGGCCGCCTCGCTGCGGATGTCCGAGGCTCCGTCGAGCAACTCGCGCACCAAGGGTTCGGTGGCGCTTTCCGACCGGCTCTCGCCCAAGGCGCGGGCGGCGGCGCGGCGCACCCGGGGGCTGGCGTCGGCTAGCGCTTGGACTAATTGCTCGATGGCGAGAGGGTTGCCCGACCGGCCCAGGGCCTCGGCGGCTCGCGCCCTAGTTCCCTCGGCTGTGGCTAGGCTGAAGATGGTGGCGTTGTAGGCGTAGCTGAGGACATTGCCGCGCAGCATCCGCGAGAGCAGGCTGCGCGAAGTCGCGCTCCGCGCGTCCTTGACAGTGCGGAGGATGAACAAGGGCGCTAGCCGGACCAAGGCGCTGAGGGCAAAGATGACTTGCAAATCGCCCATGGGCACGCCGAATACGGCAAAGCGCAAGCCTTCTAGTTGGGCTACGAGCAGTCCGCCCAACAGGGGGCCGAGGGCACCCATTAAGTTGACCGTCACCGACCAAGTCGCTAGGTACATCGTGCGTTTTTCTCCTTGGGGCAGCAGACCGTAGAGCAGGGGATTGATGCCCACTCCGATTCCGGAGAATAGAATTCCGCTGAGGACCAAGGCCACAGGTACTAAGTGGTAAGCCCCTGGCTGATTAAAGGTCCAAATAAGAGGCAAGAACGCGGCCGGTGTCATCAGAATTTGCAGGACGGGTCTGGCACCGAAGCGGTCAATGAGGCCAGCCCAGAGCCGGTAGCCAGCAATGCTGGTCAGCATGAACAGGGCGTTAAAAATCGAGACCTCGGTATAGGAAATCTGTAGGCGGTCGAGCATGAAGACGCTGTAGAGCGGCCCAGCTAGCCCGATGCCAAAGGTCCACAGGCCAAAAAAGAGCGCGGCGCGGCGGAAGTTGGCGTCGTGGAAGGGCTGTACAAGGTCGCGCAAGCGCGTGCTTTGTTCGTCGCTGGCGGTCGTTTGTTGGGGAAAGGGGGCGCGGAAGAGGTTTAAGTAGCCCAAGAATCCAAAGAGCGTCCCGGCAGCAAAGACCCAGACAAAGCCGCCTCCGTCGGGGAAAAGGTCGAGGAATTGGCCGATCGCAAAACCGGCGATCATGGCCACTATGGTGCTGACGATGGTCTGGCGGCTGGCAAAGCGCGCGCGGATATTCTCCGGCACAGCGTTGGCGATCCAAGTGCTGTAAAAGGGCGAAATCGCATAGCCGCTGAACATGCTGAGGCAGACCATGGCCACCAAGGCCGGAAGACGATACTGCTCTGGGACGAAGAGGGGGATGATCAGTGGCAGCCCGCGGAAGACGATTTCCACGTAACCACCGAAGACGACAAAGCGCTTCTTGTCGCGGACACGGGCGCTCAATAGAGGGGCGAGCAACTGCGTCAGGGCCAAGAAATACGCGGCGGAAGTGAAGAGGGCGATAAAGGCACCGTCGGCCCCTAAGTACAGCGCGAAGCCAGTAAAGGCCGCCGTTCCCAACCCGCAGGCTTGTCCCCAAGCGCCCCACAAGCCGCTGGCGACGACGAAGGACCGGAGGGCGCGATGCACTTGGCCGCGCGAGAGAGAAGGTGCATTTTCCATAGAGAAAAATATCGTTGCGATGTCAGTAAAGGGCAACGAACTTTGCCCAGAGGATTTTATTGAAACCACAACCAAGGAGTCGGATTATGGCACTCAAGATGGGATACGCGACCCTGCGCTGGCGGCAGCCGGATTTGGCAAAGGCCCTGCCCGAGCTCAAAAAGGCCGGCTGGGACGGTTGGGAGGGGCGGTTACCGCTCGACTGGCTGGGGCCGCCGAAGCGGCTGAAGCAAGTGTGCGAGGACGCGGACATGCCGCTGTGCGTATTTACGGCTAGTGGCTCACCTGAAGACCGCGACTGGGAGCACACCGAGCGCAACAAGCGGCGAATGGATTTCGCCGCGGAGATGGGCGTGGATTGCTTCATGTTTATGAGCGGTCGCAAGCCGGAAGGACGACCGACGGAACGCGCTGATATCGAGCGGGCGGCCGAGGGGGCCGAGCAGTGGGCCGAGTACGCGGCCCAGTACGGGCTGGAGCTAAGCTACCACATCCACACCAACTTGCTGGTGGATTCGGCCGAGGACTGGCGGCTGTACATGAGTTTGCTGGACAAGACCCGGCTGTGCATTGATGTCTCGCACGCCGAGTTGTGGGACTACGATCCAGTGCAGTCGCTGACGGATTTTTGGCACCAGCTCAACTACGTCCATCTACAGGACTATGCGTCTTGTACTGTGCGCGAGCCGGGGCGCTACAATCCCGAGTGGGTTTCAGTCGGCGAGGGCGAGTGCCTCGACTTTGCCGGGGTGCTCAACACGCTCGCCGAGCGGGGTTTTGACCGCTGGGTGACCAGTTGTCCGGGCGAGCCAGCCTACGAGGGCGAGGACCCAGTCAGCGAGGCGCAGCGGAGTGCGGGGATGCGCCAGTATTTGCGCGGGTTGGGGTACTAGGGCGCTTTGAACATGTGCCGCATTTGCTCGGCTAGCTCTTTGGTTTTTTCCATCGTCTGTTGTTGCATGTGGTGTTGCCGCTTTAGGCGCTGGTAGTGCGCGTACTCGGCATCGGCGCGTTCGCGCTGACCCATTTTGAGCAGGAGATGGGATAGGGACCGACGGGCTTGTAGATCGCGGGGGTGGTGTTGCAAGATGCGCTCAAAGCGCTGGAGGGCTTGGCGATACTGACCCTGGTTGGCCTCTAAGGTCCCCATGCTGCGCAAGGCGTGCACATTGTCGGGGTCGAGTGCCAGCGCCGCGAGTAAATGACCTTTGGCTGTTTTCTCATCCCCCCGCTTTAACAGCAGATCGGCTAAATGGCACAACCCGGCGAGATGATCGGGTTGCTGGGCTAGTAGCTGCTGATAGGCTTGTTCGGCGCGCTCGGGCTGGTCCTGGTTTTCGTATAGCTGGCCTAGCAGATAGTGAGCCGACGGGGAGCCTAGTTCGAGCGCTTGGAGATAGGCAGCTTCGGCTTGCTCTAGCCGGCCGGCTGCGGCTTCGGTCCGCCCGAGACGGAGGTACAGGTGGGCTTGATCGGGTTGCCGCGCTAGGAGCTTTTGGTACTCGACCGCCGATTCTTGGAACTGGCCCCGCAGTCGGAGGAAATCCGCGAACTGGAGGCGGACGTCGTCTTGGTCGGGATGGTGGTCGAGGAATTGCCGCCACGCGTGGGCGGCATCGTCGTAGCGCTGGGTCGCCCCGTACATATGGGCGAGGCCCAGCAGGGCACGGCGGTGGGACGGGACTAGTTCTACGGCGCGGCGATAGTGCTGCAAGGCGTTGGTCTTCATGCCTTTGTTCTCATAGATAGCCGCCAGCGAGTAGTGGTGGAAGGCAGCCACGTGCGGATTGGTCGCCGCGCTCCCGGCGTTGGTGACCAATAGCAGTACGGCGAGGGCACCAGCCGACAGATACAAGGGCCTATGGCGCAAACCAGCCAAGGTGCAAGCGCCATAGGCGGCTAGCAACAAGAGACAGGGCACGGCCGGCAAGCGATAGCGGCCCGTGACGAAAAACAACACCACCGACAGCATATAAATCCCCGCAAAGAGCAAGACGAGATAGGTCGCCGGAGTGCGGCGTTCCGATTTGAGCAGGACATAGGCCACCCCGAGCAGGGCGAGGGCCGAGACCAAGCCAAAGGGGAATGCGAGGCCGTATTTCCACAGCAAAAGGCGCAACAGCGGCGAATACTCAGCGGCGAAGTACGGATCGGTATTGCGGGGGATCTCGGCCCCGTGCCAGAACAGATAGCCCTTGTGCAAGAGCAGGGCCAAATAGCCACCCGGATCGGTGCGTATATACTCCCAAGATTTGCCCAAAAGGTAGTTTGAGCCGGCTCCCGGCTGGGTGATGCCGGCCTCGCGTTGCGGCAAGTCGATCACGTCGCTCCACCCCGCTCCAGGTCGCGCCGCTACGGTGCGGTCGTAGGCCGGATTGTTGCCGAGGTAGAAGTTGACCCCCGCGTTGAAGGAGATAAGCACCCACTCGCCACCGACGATGCGGTTGCGCAGCGTCACTGGGCCTACCAGCATCAGCAGGCCGACGGCAAAAATCGCCACGTGGAGGGCGCGGCGACGGATTGCCGCAGCAGGCCACCAGCGATACATCCACCAAGCCGCTACTGGCGCAAAGAGCAACACGTTCGGCACGGCCAAGGTACCCAGTCCTAGGACGAGACCGGCGATAAGCGCGGGAAGTGTGCCGCCTTGACGCTGGCCCCACAACAAGACCAACAGCAGGACCGCGTCGAAAAGCACGGCCCAAGTCGTGGGCAAAAGTTCGCCCTCAAAATAGAGGAAGGGGCCGTACAGCGCCGCGCCTAGGGCGGCCACCCAACCCACCGTCGGTGAAAAGACCTCGCGGCCTAGCTTGAAGACGAGCAGGCAAGTGACCGTGCCGGCTAAGGCTTGGAGCAGACGCGGCAGGTAGGAGTTTTCGCCAAAGAAAGAGAAGAGAACGGCTAGGAAATAGGGGTAAAAAGGGGGCTGCCAGAACGGCATCGGACGCCCAGCCCAAGTGCCGGTTGCCAGTTCGCGGGCGTATTCGGTGTAGCTTCTGGCATCGACAATGGGCGTGTCGAAAAAAGGACTGTCGGCGGCTTGGAATAGGTAGCCTAAGCGCAGGCCTAGGGCCAAGACAGCTAAGGCGACCAGCTTGAGCCAGTGCAGCGCAAGCGCCTTACTTGCCCAGGCCAGCATATAGAGTGATAAAGCCCTGGGTCAGGATTTCCGATTCGCGTTCGATGCTTTTGAAATCGCGCCAATCAGCTTTGAGACCCACTTGGGCAGATACCTCGTAGCCCAAGTAGGAGCTCACATTGGATAGCTGCAAGGCTCCGGCGATCCCGGTGAAATCGTTGTTGTCGCGCTTCATATCGTTGGCGAAAGAGTACTCAATTCCGGTTTGAATACGGGTGTTGCTGAGAATGGGAAACCCCAAGAGGAATCCCACTATCTCGGTCAGCACTGTCTCCTCGTCGGCGGTGAACAGCCCCACGGTCTGGCGACGGTATTCGCTTTTCCAGCGCGGCTCGAGTTGGACGGTGCCCAGATCGTAGCGGTAGCTGAGTTTGTTGATGACGCCAAAAAAGGAGTCCGTCTCGCGCAGGGCCGCGTCGTCGCGCTGGTGAAAAAGCTCCAAGTTGAGATAGTTATACGCCTCCAAGCCCCCTCGGTTGTAGTTGTGTCCGATCCAAGTGGTGTTGATCCAAGTGTCTTGGGCTAAAAGTGGATCTACTACCTTTTGTAGCTGACCGTCGCGCTGCGTGTTTTCGGGGAACCACTGGAGCAGGTCGTCCGGGATATTGTCTTGGGCCAGCTTGAGCATCTGCATGAAGCGGAAGCGCCCTTGCTGGGGATTGTCCCGGTCTAGGCTGAACAGAGCGTAGGAAGTGTGATTGCGCTTGTCGGCTGAGATCAGTTCCTCGCGCAGGTGCCCGACGGTCAAGCGGACGTCCGGAGTCAGCCGGTATCCCATGTAGACGTTGAAGCCTCGGTGGTCTTTCTGATAGGGGTAGTCTGGGGATTCGTCGTTTTCAAAGCGGTCAACCCACAGGTTGTTGTTCATGTCGATCCCGTAGAGGAAGTCGGGTCGGTCCACGCGGTGTCTGAGAAAGGCTTCGTCGTAGTCGGGAATGCCATTGGAGATGGTTAGGTTGTCGTTTTGGTTGAAGTCCGAGATGAAGTCGTAGTTCTCGTCCCAGCCGGGGAAGACCCGGCGATCGCCGGCTTGCGAGTCGGCGCGCACTAGGTCGGGTGCGCGGTCTTGGTCGTCGTTGTCCTCTACCAATTCCACCACGTGGAAGCGCTCGTTTTCGTAGTCGATATTGCCGGCCGAGCCGGTGACAAAGGTGCGGGTGTTGTAGAGCGGGTCCATGCTGTACGCTTCGCCAAAAAAGAACCAAGGATGAGCCACCTTGGACAGGTTGACCATCCAAGCTGGCTCGACTTGCTCGCCGGCCACGCCCGCCGATGTGGTGTGGCTGGTCCGCGTCACGCTGGGGTATTTGCGGTAGGCCACGCTCAGATCGTACTCGCCGTAGAAGTTGAAGCCGGCCACATCCCGCAGCTCTATGGTGGCCCCGATAATTTGAGT
The DNA here is from genome assembly GCA_022820705.1 of Candidatus Latescibacterota bacterium. Classification (GTDB taxonomy): domain Bacteria; phylum Latescibacterota; class UBA2968; order UBA8231; family UBA8231. Next base: position 6,834 of record JAJEEZ010000181.1, read on the forward strand.
AGCCGTGGGCAGGCCGTACTCGAATTTGAGGATGCGCAGATTGGTGTTGTCCTGCACATTGCCCTCGGCTTGCGCCACTAGCAGCAGCACGGGTTCGTCGCTGCGGTTGGTTTGGTTATTGGACGTCATCCACACCTGATAGTCGTTGCCAATAGTCATTTCGAACTCGACTTTGGCGATTTCTTCTTTGGGCCCCGAGGCCCGGTTGACGAAGGCGGGCGTGTCAAAGTCGTAGAGCAGGCGGATTTCTTCGGACCCATCGGCCGAGATGAAGCCCTCTTGGACGAATCCCCCTTGGACGGCGGGTTCAAAGCGGATTTCCCGGCCGCGGTCAACAGTGCCGTCGTTGTAGGTAATGATGATGTCCGAACCCACTGGGAAGAAGGCGGCTCCACCGCTGCCGTCTTCGGGCGAATCGTCGCGCAGGACTAGTTCGATAAAGGAAACGGTTTGGTTTTGGTCAACTGTCAAGGCCCCGGCAATGGGGTTGCCCTTAAAGCCGTCGCGCAGGGTATTGGACTGATGGGTGTTGACGAAGTGAACACCCATTTCGGTGAAGTCGCCGATCTGCGCGGTGGCCCGACCGCCCATTAGCGTGGTGAGGTTGGTGGTGAGGACTTCGGTGTTGTCGGTCGAGGCCCCGCCGGGCGAACTAAGGCGCGAGTAGATGACGGTACCTTGGTACTTGTCGGTCGCGATGTCGAACTGGACTCCGTCCCAAAAGGGTTTGGAAAAGCTCATGGGGGTGAGCGTGGTGCGCAGGCGATTCGACACCGTCAGGGCGTAGTGATACTGCCCCTTGCTGTCCGAGGCAATAGCCACGCCCGAAAACCAGTTATTAAAACGAGTGGCCTTGACCAGCGAACTGCCAAATTGCCGCGGCTGAGTCTGCGAATTGCTAAAGATGAGCCAGCCACGGGTGATGGCGTTGCCAAATAGGTCGTAGTAATAGTCTCCTTCTAGCCGGATATCGACGTAGCGCTGGTACAGGTTGCGGGCGTAGTTGCTGTACTCCCACTGGCGCCAGCGGTACTCGTTGTAGAGCTCCTGCGGCACGTACCACTTTTTAATGGTCGGATCCAGTGCGTCGAATAGGACGCCCGGGCCATAAGGAGCATAGCTGGTCTCGCCGCTCCCTCGGGGAACGCCCAGCCGCGTGCCATAGTCGGGTTGGCTGTAGGCCGGGTTTAGCACACAACTCAAGACCACCAAGACAGACGCAGTATTTAGCCTTCTCGCTTCCATAAATTTTCCCTTTGGCTGGTGTACACTAATAGACTACGGCCACGATGCGAACCAAGGCCGTGTCAGTGGCCCGGTCCGAATCGGCACCGAAATCAATCCGGCATATATAGAGTCCTGGCGGCACGGTGCGGTCAGCCGCATCGCGGCCATTCCAGCGAATTTGCTGGGGGCCTCCTGACACTTGGGTGCTGTTTTCCCATATCAGGCGCCCGTCCAGTGAGTAGAGGCGCAGACTTGCTTGGCGTGCTTGGGTCGCTTGGAAGATGGAAAATGCAACGGTTAGTTCGTCGTTGACCCCGTCGCCATTGGGCGTAAATGGGTTGGGAGCCAAGCGCAGGTCGCCGAGGACTTGCCCTCCTACGGGGATGCTCAGCGTTAGTTGGCGGCTATCTGTTAGCGCAGTGGCGTCGCCTGGTTCTACTTGCTGCCACAAGTTGCCGTCGGTGCCAGCGGCGGCGCGGCGGACAAAAGGCTTAAAGGTGGTTCCGTTGCGAAAGATGGCGGCGGCAAAGCGCAAGTGGATCAGGGGGCCTTGCCCCAAGATGGCACCGCGTTCGGCTCTTGGCAGCGCGCGGTAGGATGCGCTCGTCAGGGAATCGCCCAAGGCGTCAAAGGGCGATTGGGCCCCGCCGCCGCGCAGTTTGCGGAAATAGCGAATCGGCCCTTGTTCGGTTGGGGGCAAGTCATCGTACTCAGCACGGCCAGAGATCGCTTCTAAGCCGTCAGCGGTCTGCCGCAAGAAGAGGATAGCTCCGCGCTCGGCCTCGTTGAGCAGGCCGTAGGCCGCCTCGGTGATCAGGTCGCCGTCCTCGCCAACCATGACTTCGGCTCCTTGAGGGGTGATGCGATGGTAGGTCTGAACCGCCTGCTCTGCCGGTAGGGTTTGGTGTAGTTGGGGCAGCAGGACCCAGATGGAGTCGGCGTGGTTGCGCCGCACTTGGGCGATGGCTCCAGCAGCGTCGGTCAGGTGGCCGTCGGCCGCTAGGGTAAACGTCTGCGGGGGATTTCCTTGACTTAGTTCTTCTTCGGTCCCCGTGCTTAGGCTCAACAGGTGCAGCGCGAGCCCGGGCGGAGCTTGCAGGAGGATTTCGTCAAAGCCTGGGGTGCGGTCGGCTGCCGGTTCGTCTATGAATACCGGACGCAGATACAGGTCGAATGTGTCTAACTGGCCGACCTCGGCCTGCGTAGGCCATACTTCGGCAGTGAGGGCGCGGGCTACGGGCGGGGCCAGTTCTACTTCGATCGAGCTGATGGAGGCGGCTTGCAGGCGATCTTGGCTGGTAAAGCGCACCTGCACCTGCATGTAATTGCGCAGCCCGGGGGAACGGACCCGGTCGCCCGGCTGTAGGTACTGCTGGCTCCAGGGACTCCAGCCGCTGCCGAGGGCAAAGGTGGTGTCGATAGGCCCTTTCCAACTGCTGATTAGCTTGTCCCATTCTTCTTTGGTTTTCTCGTTGCCATTGACGTCGAAATGGCGAATTTGCTGCACCAGCAGATCGCCGGTGCGCGTGCGCACTTCCGCCGTCGTGCCGGGTGGGTGGGTGCCGGGAGGCGGATCCCAGTAGATGGCACCGAAGTTGCGCGGTCCCGGCAGGCGGATGATATCGGACACCAGTGAAGCTTGGCTGACAAACCCCTCAGTGTAGAGCAGGACTTCGGTCAGGTCGTAGAAAAAGCCCGAAGTCCGCGCGATGCCCGGCAGGCGCAGGTTGAGGAAGCGGATATCTAGGGCTGGGTCAAAGCGGTCGGCGGCGCGATTGAATCCCCCTTCCATGCGGTCGGGTAGGCTGACCTGTCGCCACCGAAGTCGGCCATTGGGATCGCGGCTGCCGTCGGCCACCTCGGTGATGTAGCCGGGAATAAAGGGAACGGCCAAGCGCATGGCATCGAGCCAGACGCGGGCACCAATATCGACGGTGAGAATGCCAGCGGTGGGATTGGTGCTAAACCACGCTGGCATGCGGAATGTGGTGTTCCAGTCGCCGTCAAAGCCCCCAGCCGGGACTTCCGGTCCGGTAAAGCTAACGCTGCCGCCCCCGTCAATTAACTTGGGCGATAGGTTGTCGCCCCAGCCCCAGACTTCGACTTCGGCCAGCCGGGGCCGCTCGCGAATATAGTACTCTTTGCGGCCCTGCTGTTCTTGGGGGAGGCTCTCGTAAATGGCCTGCTCCACCGGCTCCTCAAAGCCGACGTCGTCGCGGATGTAGTAGAGTATATCGCCTCGTTCGTCGGCCGGCAGGGCATCCCACGCGGCCTGATCGATTTGGTGTGCCCGCCCCAGCTTGCTGTCGCCGATGAGAATGCGCACGGTCTGAGCCATGCGGCCGGTCCACTCGGTGCGGCCGTCGTCGTCTTCGGCAAAGCCGGGCGTGTCCTCAGAAGAAAACGCCATGGTCCGCTGATCCGTATTGGGAGCCCGGGTTTGGCCGACCACCTTGAACTGGAGCACGCGGCTTTGGGCTTGGATGAGCTTCTGCTGGGGAGCTAGCATGACGCGGAACTGGCGGAAGGGATCGCCCAAGGTCTCATCGACAAAGTGCAGCACTACCTTCTCGACCACGAGCGTGCGGCCCAAGTCGATCTCGATCCACCACTTGTCTGGAGTGGCCGCTAAGTCTGGTTCCCAAAAAGTGTCGCGGTCGCCATCGACAATATGGGGGGCTAGGGCTTCGTTGGAACCTACCCGGCTGACGCCGACGCGCTGGACATAGTCGTACACTGGGAAGGCGATTTTGTCCTTAGCTCCAAATTCGCGCGTTGATTCTACCTCCGTGCGTTCGTTGCGCAGGCTCAGGGTCACGGTTTTGCCGTCGCCGCTGAGGGTGGTATCGACGATGGTTAGGAGTCGGCCGTCAAGGGGGAGCTGACTGTCGTTGCCGGGGAAGCGTTTGAAGTCTCGATCGAGAAATTTGATCAATTGCTCAGACTTGCTGAAGGTAAAGCTGCCGTCCGCTTCCAGCGCCGGGGTGCGTTGGAGATTCATAATCGCCCGATCCGCCTTGCGGATGCCCGGTTGGTCCACGGGTTTGGCAAATACCGCGCGGTCTTCGGCGATGATGTCGTACACGTGGCGAAAGAAATGGGGTTTGACCGTCCCGTCTGGATGTACATCGACCACGTGAGAAGGCCCGGTCCAGTGTCGCCAGTAGGAAGCCTGATCGACGATGATGCGATCTCCCTGCAGACGATGGCCTAGGGGCGCTTGGGCACTGACTTGCTGGAGGGCCAAGCAACCAAAAGCTAAGGCCCAAATCTGGTTCCAACGGCTGTAGTGTTTGCGGTTCATGAGGCTCTCCAAGTTGTGCGACCGTTCAGAACGCGGTGAGAAAATCGTCGGGTAGGGCCGCAGCTAATTGCTTTTGGTTCACTTGGATCTGATCGGCGTATTGCTGGCGCAGGGTTTCTATATAGGCTTGAAACCGCTCCCGCTCCTCGGCCCGGCGCAGTATGTCGCCAATTTGCCGGCGGACTTGGGCAAAAGGCATGCGTTCCCCCGGCTGGCGACGGACGATCTCGAATACGGAGAAGCCGTCGTGGACTTGTACCGGCCCGACCAACTCGTCTGGCTGCGCGGCTAGGATATGGGGTACCAAGTCCGAAGTTTTCTCCATGGGCAAGACGCCGCTCCGCGCCCGCGCCCCTCGGCGTTTGCTGCGTTCTTGGGCTAGGGCGGCGATGTCGGCCCCTGCTTCGATTTGCCGCCGTATGGCTAGGGCTTCTTCCTCGGTCTCCACTAGCACTTCGGCCACGTCGATCTGGTCCCGGCGCTGGAAGCGCTGGGTCTGCTCGTCGTAGTAGCGGCGCACGGCCTCTGGGGCGATGGTGATGGATGCCACTACTTTTTGCTGGCGCAGTTGGCTGAGGACGACCTCTTCGCGCAGTTGCTGCCGCACTGCTTCGAGGGCTTCGCGGTCAATCAGCGCCTCGTGGCGGGCCGCGGCCGCAAAGATGTAGGGCTGGCGCAGAAAGCGCTCGGCAAGTTGGACCAAGGCGGCGCTGTCGGCTGCGGCGTTGATGTTGCGGTTTTTGAATTGGTCGAGTAGCTCTCCTAGGGGCACTTGGCCGCCCGCAAACTTGAACAAAGGCGTCCGTTCTTCCTCTGGCGTTAGTTCCAAGGTCGCCAACGGCTGGCCTTTTTCTAGCAGGAGGCGCAGTCCCGGCTCGTGGAGGTCCCAGTCGTATTTGTCGGCCAATTGCTCGGCCCGGGCCACCCGCGTTTCGCCGAGCCTTTCCTCTTGGAGTTCTTGGAGGATCTCGTCCCGAAAGTCGAAATAGGATACTGGTCGTTCCTCGATAAAGCGCACGACGCAAAAGCCGGCGGAGTGGGGGAGCACGGGCGATAAGGCCCCCAAGGGCAAATCGCGGAACAGCGAATCGGGGAGGCCCATGCGGCGGATGGATTCCACCCGGAGCCAGCCTAGTTCGCCCCCGTTGACTGCGTCGGGTGTAATGGAGTAGCGGGCGGCCACTTCGCCAAATGGAGTGCCGGTGGCCAACTCGGCCACGGCTTGTTCTAGTTCCGGCCGCGCCTTAGTCATAATGCCCCAAGTCATCCGCTCGAATGTGCGGTGGAGGCCCCTGCGCTCGAATCGCTGTTTGATCTCATCCTCTTCAACGAGGGGCGGTTGCACGGGTTTGCGTTTGAGATAGAGGGCGACCAAATGCCGACGGATTCTGCGCTCTAGTTGGCGCTGGACTGCGGCTGTGGTATCCAAACCGAGGGCTTGGGCTTCCAGCCACATGAGGTGGTAGTCGATGAGGGGTTGGAGGTACTCGCGCCGCGCCGCCGGGCCTTCTTGGCGGCTCCGCTGGCTTTCGTTTAGCCCTAGGACGTAGGATCGGAGATCCTCGGCGGTGATGGACCGCGTGCCGATCTGAACCACGGTGGAGGATTCCTGCTCACCACAGCCCCACGAGAAGGCTCCGATCAGGGCGCAAGTTATTGTCGCGATGCGTACTCTGTTCATGTTAGTAGGCTACGTATAGAGGGTGTGCCCGCAGGTCGTCGCCCTGGTCCCCAGCCACGGTTATGCCCAACAAGTACACGCCTGGGGGGACGAGTTGACCACCCGCGGCTCGCCCGTCCCAACTAAGGGCGTAGCGACCGTTGCTGAGCGCCGTCTGCTGTAGGGTGTGTACCAGCCGACCCGACAGGTCGTACAGGCGCACCGCGACGGCACCGGCTTTGGTCAGTGCCAAGATGTTATAGGCGATAGCGACTTGGTCGTTGATCCCATCGCCGTTGGGCGTAAAGGGGTTGGGCGTCAGTTCGAGGGCATCAATCAGCCGTTCGCTGCGGATTATCGAGGGACTGAGCACTGTGGTGCCGGAGCGGGTGGCTTGGTCCTCGTCCCCCAAGGTGGTGCTATTGCCCGAGGTGGAGTTTTGAAACGAACCGGGTTCGCTCGACAGCGAGGCCTGCCCGCGAAATTCGGTGCTGAAGGCCAACACGGACGCGCGAAACCTGATTTTCAGCAGACTGTCATCGGCTTGGATAGGCGGAAAGCGCACGCTGAAGTGGTCCTCTGCAATGGCGTTGATGGCAAGCCCCGAACCGCCAGCCGTATCGCCTTGCGCAAAGGCGTGGGAGGCGACTAGCTCGCCTTGGGCATCGAGAATTTCTACCTGTTCCACCTGTTCCACTCGGATGGGGGTAGTTATCGCAAAAGTATCGAATCCCAGCAGGTCCGGCGAATCCATGCGCATCCGCACGGCATAGGTAAAGGACGTAGAGGTTGAAGCCTCTACTTGGCGAGGGAAAATCTCGGCGACGAATTCGTCGGCCAGCGGTGGAGTCAAATACGAAAGGGAGATGTGCTCAAGGCGGCGCGCCGATTGGATATCATTGCTCTGCGCGCTGACGCGGAATTGGAGGAAGTGCCGCGGCGAAGGGGAGATGATCGGAGTGCCTTGGGGGGACGTGCCCTCGTCGAGCGGATAAGGAGGGCTCCAAGGGCTCCAATTTTCCAAATCGTCCTTGATCGAGCCTTTGGACCACGTGACGCCGTTATCATCTACTAATGGGAGCCGTTCGTACTCGTCTAGGCGCATGGGCTCAGTGGGATCGGCAATGGAGAAGGGAATCTCTGGGTCGGTGCGCTTGTCGGTGCGCTGGCGGTGAAAAATAAAAGGCGTGTCGTCATTGCCGCTGCGCGTGGAAATCAGCAGAGTGGACTGGGCCGAGTCCCCCACGGCTTTTTCCACCCAGCGAATGTGCCCCCAAGCGGCAAGGCCCGTGGCAAAAATATCCGAGAAGTACGTAGCCGTCGGCAAAAAGCCAGTGCCGTAGATTTCGATCTCGTCTATTTCAAAGGGGATGGGCGTGGCCGAGCGCAGGCGGAAGGAGCGAATATAGCGGGGCGGGTCGAATTCGATGTCAACGACGGGTTTAGTGTTTTGGGCTTCCTCCACTATGGGTGCTCCCCACACTGGAAAACCATCGGCCGTGAGATTGAGGCCGTCGTTGACGAACAGCTCAAACGCGCGCAAAAAGTCGTTCTGAAAGGCGGCTGTGGGCGCGGGATGGACCGTATTGCGCGGGTAGAAACGAAAGCGATTGACGCCGAAGCGGGCCCCTAAGTCGCCGATGATGAGGGTGCCGCGCACGTCGCCACTTTTGCGCTCAAAGGCTTGGGTCTCACCGCCGGCTAGGTCGCTGAGGATTTCGGCGAGGGCCTCGGTTAGATCCTCGCGGGTGAAGTCGGTGGTGAAGCGCAGCACCGTGGGGGCCGCTATGGTGCCGCCGCGTTCGAGGGTACCCGAAGCGATGTTTTCACCCTCTTGCAGTTGGCGGGGTGCTAAGACTCGCTGGGAGAAATCGATGAGTTCGCCTGGAGCGTTGCCTATTAGCACGGCGTTGGGATTGACCAAGCTGCGGTACTCTGGGTCTAGCGTACTGACAGCAGCACCGGTGCCATCCCAGTCGATGGGGGCATCTAAGCCCACACTGAGCGTATCTAGGGCCTCGACCGGGGCCATGAGGACGAGGGCTGCTAGGCTGTGAGCAAGTAGGCTTCTCAACACACTCAGGCTCCTAGTAGGCGACCGAAATGGTACCGACTTGTTCTTCTGCACCTTCGTCGGTATCTAGCCGAATGCGGTAGATATAGACGCCTGGGGACACCAGACGGCCGTCGGAGCGGCGGCCGTCCCAAGAATACTCTACTATTCCGGTTTTGATCTGCGTGGTAGCCAAGGTCTGCACCTCGTGGCCCGATAGGTCGTACAGAGCCACTTGCAGGGGCCGGCGCGCGACCACTTCGCGCACGTCAAAGGAAAGTTGCATGGTGTCGTTGACGCGGTCGTTGTTGGGGGTAAAAGGGTTGGGATGCACTCGCACATCCGTCAACAGCCGACCCCCTACGCGGGTGCGCACGGCCAGCACATCGCCACCGTAGCGGAAGGTAGCGTTGCCCGGCTGGACTTGCTGCTTGATGCGGTCGGGATCGTCGCTGTTGTACACCCAGCCGGCAAATTCAGTGCCGAAGCGCAGGACCGGCACTTGGAAGGCAACCTCCACTTGCTTGAAGCGGTCGGTTTCTGGGCTTGACAGCTTGCGATCTAGCGACACGATGATGCGGTCGGTTAGCACTTGGGGCGGAAAGGTCTCCAGATCGACCTCTACTCCGCCGATTTTGACGTGATAGACGGTGTCAACTTGGGTGTGGGTGCCGATTTCGAGCCGGTCGAAGCCCGTGTCGCCGGTCTGGAAATCCGGACTCACTACGTAGGTGAAGCGCTGGGAACGGGCGTCGTCGACTTCAATCGGCCAGATCTCGCCCAGTAGGGCGGAAGCCGATAGGGAGTGGGCTAGCTGAAACTGGAGCTCGTCGATACGCGGAGCTTCGGTTTCAGTGGCAAACAAGGTGATCTGCAACTGCATGTAGCGCCGTGGAGAGGGCGACTGTAAGACCGTGCCGTCGGCCCAAGCTGACGCTTCCTGCGCGTGGTCGCGCAAGCCGTCCTCAAAGTCGTAGGGAGGCGACCAAAAGCTCCAGTGTTCGCGGTCGTACAGCGGGTGTTCGCGCTCGCGGACGGGCAGGCTGAAGTGCTCGTCAAAGCTAATTTCCTCGGCTTCGCCGGTAATGGCGTTGGGTTCCCAGTAGATATGGGGGTTGTGGTCGGTGCCCGTGCGGGTGCGGATTTCGACTTGGGTGCCGGGGGGGCGCTGGCCACTCCAGCGAATTTTGCCCCAGTTGATGGGTTGGCCAAAGTCGAGGATGTCGGTTAGATAGCGCGCTTTGCGCACAAAGCCTTGTCCGTAGATTTCCACCTCGGCGATTTCCCAGTCGCGCACCGGGTCCAAGGCGCGGATGGCGACCCAGCGGATGTGCCGCAGGGGAAAGTGAAAATCGACCACCACATCGAGGTTTTCGCGCACGCTGCGCAGAATGCTATAGGCCGAATCGTTGCTCACCCGATAGCCGCCAAGGCCGGCCGAGGAGATGATTTTGTGCCAGCGCAATCCTTTGGGGACCGCGAAGACATCGTCGGCGATGGGGGCGCTGTTGTCAGCGACGCCAATTTCGTACCACTCGAGAAAGTTGGCGGCAAAGCTCTCCTCGCCAAATGTGTCGGGATCGGGTTTGGGATCGGCCATGGCGGCGATGATATGAGCGTCTTCGGTCTTGCTGAGCCGAGGATAGAAGCGGATGCGGTTGATGGGCATTTCAGCGCCGAAATTGGTAATGGTATTGTTGCGGAAGCCGCGTCCCACTCCCGGGGGTGCCCCCACGCGCTGGACGAAAATGCGGAACATGGCCGAGGTGCGGTCGCCGTCGTAGGCCCGCAGGGTGCTGGGCAGAGTCATGCCCATGAAACCCGAACTCTCGCCCTGGGTGACGCGGATATTGCCGCCTAGATCGTGAAAGGGTACTTGACTCTGGCCATTTTGGT
>JAJEEZ010000072.1:0-3999 GCA_022820705.1 Candidatus Latescibacterota bacterium
ATTGTGAGCAAGCTCTCTCCTGCCGACCTTGACGAGTTCGTTGGGTTGCGCGTCCTAATGCCAGCGCGGCTTGCAGAACTCGTGAGCGCACGGATCGTCAATGCCTGATGCGCTATTCCAGTCCCTTTCGGCCAGTGACAGACGCGACGCTCTGGAAGTAGCCGCTGGCTTAAGTGGCCGTCGAGCGCATCTGCTGGAAAAAGACATCTGGGTTATACAGACACTGCACGCTCTCGCCGAAACACTGTTCGGCAGGGATCTGGTTTTGAAGGGAGGCACATCTTTGGCGAAGGCGTATCACGCGATCCAGCGGTTTTCAGAAGACATCGACATCACCCATGACATCCGCGCTTTTGCGCCTGACCTCGTAGCCGATAGTGGCGAGGAGGCGCTTCCGGTCAGCCGCAGCCAAGAGCAACGCTGGACGCGGGCGATCAGGAGACGGCTGGTAGCATGGGTTCAAGACCAAGCACTGCCAGCTATTGAAGCAAATCTGGCCCAAGCAGGACTTTCCGCTCAGCTTCGCGCTGAAGGAGATCGGCTGTACGTCTGCTATACGCCGCTGTTTGCCGACTATGGGTTCGTAAGGCCGGAAGTGATGGTCGAGTTCGGGGCGCGCTCAACCGGAGAGCCTCGCGAAGAGCGTTTGACCGAATGCGATGCTGCCGCCTTCATACCGGACGTCGTATTTCCCTCGGCCCGCCCATTTGTCATGCTGGCCGAGCGCACGTTTTGGGAAAAGGCGACGGCCATACACGTCTTTTGTCAACAGCAACGCCATCGAGGGGAGCGTCTTTCTCGGCATTGGTACGATCTGGTCCGGTTAGACGATACCGGCTATGCTGAAAGAGCGCTAGCCGACCGCACAGGTATCGCTTTATCAGTTGCGCGGCACAAGGCGATGTTTTTCCGCGAGAAGGACGTTGCTGGCAGTTGGATAGATTACCAAGCGGCAGTCTCGGGTGGCTTGCAACTGCTACCAGAGGGCCATGCTTATGAGGTGCTTGCCGACGACTACGAAAGAATGTTGAGCGACGGCATGCTCTTCGATGACGATGAACCGTTTGACGACTTGATTGCAAGGTGTGCGGATATCGAAGAGAGGGCGAATCGCCGCTGAGCAACTTGAATTCGCCCAAGTCCGCCGAATCGGGCAAAACCCGCGTCCATCGCCCGTCTTGACGCGACTGGATAAAACGCATATCCTCGTTGCAATATGTCAACCCACATCGCTTTCTGATGAAGAACCTCTCCGAAGATTTGCGCCTCAAACTCGACGCCCTGCCCAACGAATCCGGCGTCTATATTATGAAAAGGCGCGACGGGCAGATCATCTATATCGGCAAGGCCAAAAGCCTGCGCGACCGGGTGCGCTCGTACTTTCGCACGTCGGGCGGCGATGGCCGACGTCAGTTCAAAGCCCTAGTCCGCAACATCGCCGACATCGACTACATCGTAACGGGCAACGAGCAAGAAGCCCTCATCCTCGAAGCCACCCAAATCCGCACCCACAAACCGCGCTACAACATCCTCCTCAAAGACGACAAGAAATACCCCTATATCCGCATCACGGCCGAGCCTTTCCCCCGCATCTTCGCCACCCGCGACGTAGTCCGCGACGGCTCGCGCTACCTCGGCCCGTACAGCAACGTCCGCGCCATGCACACCACCCTCGACATGCTGCGCAAGGTCTTCCCCATCCGCTCCTGTAACGCCGAGTTGCCCTCAGACAAAGTGCCGCTGTGCCTCGAATACCACATCAAGCGCTGCGAAGGCCCCTGCGAAAACCTCGTCTCGGCTGACGACTACCGCAAAACCGTCGAGCGGGCCGTGCGCTTCTTGCGCGGCCAGAACGCCGAAGTAATCCGCGAGTTGCAAAAGCGCATGACTGAGGCCGCCGAAGATATGCGCTACGAAAAAGCAGCCCGCTTCCGCGACCAGATCCAAGCGCTAGAATCCATGCGCGCGCGCCAAAAGGTCGTCCTCGACGACCAGATCGACCGCGACGTTTTCGGCATGGCCCGCAGCGACGACGAAGCCTGTTGCAGCGTCCTCGAAATCCGCGAAGGCCGCCTGCTCGGCAAAAAGCACCACTTCCTCGGCGGGGTCATGGAATCCTCAGACGGGGAAATCCTCTCGGCCTTTGCGCGGCAATTCTACCTGCAAAACGACTTTATCCCGCCCGAGATCCACCTGCCAGCCCAGCTAGCAGACGCCGACGAGGTAGCCACTTGGCTGTCGCAAAAAGCCGACGGCAAGGTCGAATTGGCCACCCCCCAGCGCGGTGCCAAGGCGCAGATGCTCGACATGGCCGCCAAAAACGCCACCCAGATGCTCGCCGAACGCCAACTCAAGCGCGAACTGAAGCGCGACCGCATCCCCCAATCGGTCTATGCCCTCCAGCGCGACTTGCAGCTAGCGGCTCCGCCCCGCCATATCGAAGGCATCGACATCTCCACCTTCCAAGGCGCGAACCCGGTCGGCTCGGTGGTCTGCTTTATCGACGGCCGAGCCAAGCGCAGCCAGTACCGCTACTTCAAAATCCGCGACCTCGCCAAGCCCGACGACTACGCCGCCATCCACCAAGTGGTCCATCGCCGCTTCCGCGGCCTAGCCGAGCGCAACGAGCCGCGGCCCGATCTGCTGCTCATCGACGGCGGGCCGGGCCAACTCGCCAGCGCAGTCGCCGCCCTGCGCGAACTAGACATCGCAGACCAACCCGTCGTCGGCCTCGCCAAGCGCTTTGAGGAAGTCATCCTGCCGGACCAGCGCGACCCCCTGCTGCTGCCCAAGACCTCGGCCAGCCTGCGCCTGTTGCAGATGCTGCGCGACGAAGCCCACCGCTTCGCGCTCAAAAACCACCGCCAGCAACGCGCCAAGAGCGCGCTCAGCTCCACCTTGGACCACGTCCCCGGCATTGGCCCTCAAAAGCGCAAGGCCCTGCTCGTTGCCTTTGGCTCGGTCAAGCGCATCGCCGCCACGCCAGCCGAGGAAATCGCCGCCCTCCCCGGCTTCAGCCGCAAACAGGCCGACGCTTTGCTCGCCCATCTCAACAGCCCGGATCATGGCCCGTCCAAAATCGACTCCTGAACGCCCACTGCCAGCGGCCCTGTCCGACCCTTGCGAGCGCTTCCTCAAAGCCATGGAGCGCGACAATGGGCTGGCGGCCAATACTCTCGACGCCTATCGCCGCGACCTCAACCGCTACCTGCACCACCTGTCCGCCCAAGGCGTCGAGCACCTAGAAGCCGTCCAACACCAGCACATCGCCCAATTGCTCCACTCGCTGCGCGACGCTGGCCTGACTGCTTCGACCATGGCCCGCAACCTCACCTCGATAAAGCGCTTCCACCAGTACTTACTGCTCAAGGGCGCAACGACGCACAACCCAGCCGAACTCCTCGACCCGCCCAAACTGGAGCGCCGCCTGCCCGACGTGCTCTCGGTCGAGGAAATCGCCGCCCTGCTCGCCGCGCCCGACCCCGACGAGCCGCTGGGCCAGCGCGACCGGGCCATCCTCGCCGTGCTCTACGCCACCGGCATCCGCGTCTCCGAGCTGACCGCACTGCAACAGGAGGCCCTACTGTTGGCGCGGAGCCTCATCCGCATCCGCGGCCGGCGCGAGCGCATCGTGCCCATCGCGGCTAAAGACACTCGCACGCTCAGACGCTACCTGCGCCAAGGCCGTCCCCATCTCGCCCGTCCCGACTCAAGCGATCACGTCTTCCTCAACGCCCAAGGCGGCCCGCTCTCGCGGATGAGCGTGTGGAAGATCATCAAAACCGCTGGCGACAAGGCCCGCATCGGCAGGGAGATCAGTCCCCACACCCTGCGCCACTCCTTTGCCACGCATCTGTTAGAAGGCGGCGCCAACCTCCGCGCCGTGCAGGAGTTGTTGGGCCACGCCGACATCTCCACCACCCAGATCTACACGCACCTCGACCTCAGCTACCTCAAAGAGGTCCACAAGACTTACCACCCCCGAGGTTAGATGGAGTC
>JAJEEZ010000076.1:0-4010 GCA_022820705.1 Candidatus Latescibacterota bacterium
GTGCGGCTCTCAACAGCCGGATTGACGACACCATGGAAAAAACCGGCATCGCTCACCAGCGGCACACGGTGATCGGCCATCTGTCCAAGGGCTACCGGCAGCGCGTTGGTTTAGCTCAGGCCCTCGTCCACGAGCCGGAGGTGCTCATCCTCGACGAGCCGACTGTGGGTCTCGACCCCAAGCAGATCATTGAAATCCGCGAGGTCATCAAGGGGCTGGGGGGCGACCATACGGTCATTCTCAGCACTCACATCCTGTCGGAAGTGAGCATGACCTGCGGGCACGTGGCGATCATCAACAACGGCCGCATCGCCGGCCAAGGCACGCCCGAAAGCCTCATGGCCCAGCTCAAGGAGGGCGAGGTGCTGCGCGCTCATATAGACGGCCCCAGCGAGCAGGTGCTGGGCATGATCGGCCAGCTAGAGGGCGTGCTGGAAGTGGAAGCCGGTGGTGAGGAGGGCGCGTATGTGGTGACGAGCGCACCCGGAGCCGACGTGCGCGACGACCTGACCCGCAAGGTCGTGGAAAGCGGCTTCAGCCTGCGCGAGTTGCGGCCGCTCGACATGACCCTCGAAGACATTTTCCTGAGCCTGACTAGCGAGGAGGTAGCAGCTTAAAATGCGTAATTTTGCCGCCGTGTACACCAAGGAGATGCGCTCCTATTTTGTTTCGCCGGTCGCCTATGTGATCGCTGGCGTGTTCCTGTTTCTCTCGGGCTATCTGTTTCGCAACATCCTGATGCAGTTCAACCTCTGGTGTTTGCAGTTTGGCCAGCGGGCGCAGATGGGGATGGGGGGGATGCCGGCGCTCAATCTCAACGAGATGGTCGTCACCCAATTCTTCGCGGTCATGGACTTCATCTGGCTCTTGGTCATCCCAATGCTGACCATGCGGCTGTTTGCCGAGGAGAAGAAGTCGGGGACCATCGAATTGCTGATGACCTCGCCGCTGCGCACCATTGAGGTGATGTTGGGCAAGTTTTTTGCCTGCTTTTCGCTCTACGGCATCATCGTCAGCCTGACGCTGATTTACTTTCTCATCCTCGAAGTGTACGGTTCGCCCGACTGGGGCCCGATTTTTTCCGGCTATTTAGGCTACTTGTTCCTCGGCGCGACCTTTATCTCGGTGGGCATCTTGGCCTCGGCGCTGACTGAAAATCAGATCGTCGCCGTGCTGCTGACTTTTGGCATGTTGCTCCTGTTCTGGCTCATCGACTGGTCGGCGAGCTTTGCTGGCCCGACAGCCGCCAAAATCCTGCAGTACCTCTCCTTTATAGCACACCTCGAAGATTTCCAGCGCGGCGTCATCGACACTAAGGACGTGGTGTTCTACCTGAGCTTTACGTTTTTCTGCTTGTTTTTGACCACGCGCGTCATTGAATCGCGGAGATGGAGGCGCTGAGCATGAAGGCATATACCACGCCCTTGGGTCTGGTCGGCGCGGCGCTGATGGTCGCGGGCGGCTTGGCCTATCTGCTCAATGCCGAGAGCGGCTCGGTTGGGCTTTTCAACTTGGCCCTCGGTGCCCTGATGGTGGCCGCGGGCGGCTTGCTCAACCCGGCGCTCTTCCGCCAGTACGGCCGCTGGCTCAACGCCTTTTGGGGCGGCATCATGGTATTTGGCATTGTGGCCATGGTCAATTTTTTGGGCAACCGCTATCCCGAGCGCTTCGACCTGACTGAGGGTCAGCTACACAGCCTCGCCGATTTGACGGTGGAGACGCTCAAGGCGCTGGATAGGGATGTTCACGCCCTCGCCTTTATGGAGGGGGGAGAAAACGCCGAACTCGAGCTGCTGCTGGCCGAGTTGGAGACGTATAACACCCGCTTCAGCTACGAATTCATTGACCCAGACCGCGATCCGCGCCGCACCGATGCCTACGGCATCCGCCGCTACGACACGCTGGTGTTGGAAAGCGGCGACAAACAACAACAAATCACCGAGCTCGAAGAGCGCGAGATCGTCAACTCGTTGCTCAAGCTGACGCGAGAGCGGCAAGACCGGATTTATTTGACGGTGGGGCACGGCGAGCGACAGCTTGCCAACCAACCCGATGGGCTAGAGCAGTTAAAGGTCCAATTGGGGGCGATCGACTACGCGGTCGAGGATTCGCTCTTCCTCGCCCGCGAAGGGGCGGTGCCCGAAGATTGCGCCGTGCTGGTAATCGCTGGCCCGCGCACGCCCTTCTTCCCGGTGGAGGTCGAGGCCATACGTTCCTATCTAGCAGAAGGCGGTGCCTTGCTGTTGCTTTTGGACCCGCTCGCCGACAGCGGCTTAGCAGAGCTGTTGGACGAGTGGGGCGTGGCGGTCGGCGACGACTTTGTCATCGACACCAGCGGTATTGGCTCGCTCTTTGGCCTCGATTTTACCACGCCGGTCGCCCTTTCCTACGGCGACCATCCGGTCACGCGCAAGCACCAAGGCGTGATGACTTTCTTCCAACTCGGGCGCTCAGTGCGCTTTGACGAGGGCAGCGGTCGCGAGGGAGGCCCCTTGGTTATGACCTCGGAGGCCGGTTGGGCCGAGACCGACTTGAGTGTGCTCACCAGCGAGGGCAATCAGACGGTCAAGCTCGACGAGGGCGTCGATCAGCCTGGGCCGGTATCTTTGGCCGTCGCTGCCCGAGACACCGAGGCGGGGGGCCGCTTGGTCGTCTTTGGGGATTCGGACTTTGCCACTAACCAGTACTTCGGCGTTCAGGGCAACGGCGACTTGGCGCTCAACGCCCTGAGCTGGCTGGCCGAGGACGAGGCTCTGATCTCGATCCGCCCCCGCGAGCCGGGTCACAATCCCATCGCCCTGACTGAAAGCGACGGCGAGTGGATTTTCTGGCTCAGCGTGGTGCTCTACCCAGGGCTGATCGCCTTAGTCGGCATTGTGGTCGTCTCGCGCAAGGGGCGCTGGAGCTTGGCCGACTTGAGCGCGGCTGGATTGGGCATTGTGATTTCGCTCGGCATTGCCGCGATGGTCAACTTCCTCGGCGACCGCTACCACCTCCGCAAGGACATGACGGCCGACGCGCTGTTTACGCTCTCGGACGATACCCACCGACTTCTCTCACCCCTCGCAGACAACGGTCAGTACGTCAGCGTCAAGACCTTCATGGGCGAGATGGAGAACATGCGCTTTGAGGATCTTTTAAAGGAGTACAGCTATGTGTCGCCCAACTTCGACTACGAGTTGCTCGATCCGCAGAAAAATCGGTTGCGCGTCGAGCAGAACAACATCCGCGAGCGCGGGACTTCGATTATTGAAGTGATTGACGAAGGACAGGTGCGCACGGAGCGCATTACCGCCCAAAGCGAAGAGGCGTTGAGCAATGCCATTCTCAAGGCACTCAAAGGCCGCGAGCTAAGGGTCTATTTTACCAGCGGCCACGGCGAGGCCGAGCTCGACCAAGTCGATGAGCTCGGCTATTCCACCCTCAAAGGCCGCCTCAAGGAGCTAAACTTCGCGGTTGAGGGAGGGCTGACGCTGGCAGAGCCGGTGCCCGACGACGCTACCTTAGTGGTGGTCTTGGGGCCGAAGGAGCGCTTTGCCGCGGCTGAGGTCGAGGTGCTGGGACAATACTTGGCCAGTGGAGGCAGTGCGCTGTTTTTGCTCGATCCGGGCCAGCCGACCGGGCTTGAAGCACTGCTGAACGAGTACTCAGTTGAGCTGGGGCAGGACTTCGTCGTCGATCTGAGCGGCTTGGGCCAGCTTTTTGGCGCGGATGTCTCAGTGCCGGTAGTCATCAACTACGGCGATCACCCGATCACCGAAAAGTTGTCCGGCGGCACGATGAGCTTCTTTCCGCTGGCGCGCTCGGTGCAGCTGACCGAACACCGGCTCAAGGAGCCGGACATCGCCGCGTTGGCGTACACCCACAATAGCAGTTGGGGCGAAGCGGACCTAGCACCCATAATGGGCCAAGGCGGCGAGGTGGATTTCGACCCGGAAGTAGATATGCGCGGCCCGGTGCCGCTGGGCGTGGCCGTCTCCGCAGCCGCTGATACCAGCTTGGCACCCGAG
>JAJEEZ010000165.1:0-6163 GCA_022820705.1 Candidatus Latescibacterota bacterium
TTGACATGGCCGATGAGGAAGGGAATGGCAAAACCCAGCCACATAGCCGTACTAGAAAAAAAAGGGGCCAGAAGCGTTCGTCTCCCATCGTTCTGAATCATCTCTAGAGGAACCTGGGCCAAGGGATAAAGTAGTTTCTCACTTTCCATCCACTGTCGGCGCACGATCACCATGGCGCAGATGGATACCCAGTAGAAGGCGAGGATGAACAAGCACCAGTAGGCTAACGGCTCAACCCAAGCACCCCAAGGCAGTGGCTGCCCCTCCGGTAGCCCTTCGTAGAAATAGCGAATGGCGTCGGAGTCTTGGGGGACCATCCACTCGGGTACATGGGGGTGAATCAAGTCTGCCCAGTTGTTTTCAGGAGTGGCAAAATAGTAGAGCCCTGTGGTGATGGGCAGAACGTATTCGGTGAAGCCGATCGTGGGAATGGAAGTGGCTACCATCGCCATGATATAGACCACGGCCAACTCCCCTCTCGACAGGGCCAAACCCCGATGGAACAAGTGCAACAGTGGATTGAGGAAAAGGACGAGGACGAAGAAGATAAAGAGGGCGACCGGCGTGCTGAAGTTGTGTGCTAGCACCGTCCCCTTGATGACCATATTGGAGTAGGGTACGGCAACGCCGATGAAGATCGAGGCCCCACCGCCGATTAGCAGGGCTTTGAAGGTGACGCCGCCCGAGTTTTTCACCTCACTTGCCATGTCCCAGTCCGTTCCGGCTACCGGCGATGGACTTCGCCGATAGCCGGGGTGCCACAGGCGGGAGGCAAGGGACCCAAACCCGCCTCATCCCAAGCCCAGTGATATCAGAGGCCAGATCGACCGCTGACTCAGTCGGCGTAGTAATAGCCGTAGAGAATCATCATTTCATCGGCGCGCGTGAACCCGAAGTTGAGATTCCGCTCGGTGTCATTGTCATAGATGGCCCTAATCCTGAAGCCTTGACCCTCTTCGACCATGAGCGGCGGATCGAATCTAAGGGGGGCCGGGTGTTCCCAGTCGTAGCTGATGTAGATCAATTGCCCATCCCGGGGGCCGCCAATGAGTTCAGCGGTGAATTCCTCCATGCGGTCATGGGTGTGGGAAACAAGTTGGAAGATGTGCCTGTCCTCCTTAAAAATGAACTCTTTCTCCAGGGTGGTGACTTGGCCAGCGGGCAGATCGATATCGAAGTTGCTCAGGGCGAAGACCTCGGCTACCCGTTCCACTTCCGAGGGTTCAATAAGATGCAGGTTGACAAATACTTCGCCGATCGCGGCCTGATCAGTGGCATTGGCATAGTGGGAGTTCATATCGAGTCCCGTTCCAGCGGGCAGACGCATGGCCACGCCGGGAGGCAAGCTGAGGTCAAGGCGCGTAGATTGGGCGATTACGATGGGAACCTGGTACTGCATGACCCGCCAGTCGAACAAATCGTACCCTTCGGCGTCTTGGTAATTACCTGCTACGTCGCGCAGGTCGCGGTAGATCTCCGGCTCGGGAATGACATCGGCTGGGGTATAGTCGGGAAACTGGTTGAGAATGAAGTGGTGACTCCCCGACCGCATGGACAATTCAAAGCGGTTGACGAAGAGATCCTCAGCGTGGTCGAGAGGCTGGTAAAAATAGACTTCGCGCTCGTACTGAGGTGCTACCTCAAAGGGACCTAAGTGGAGCTGGATGCCATTGAACGGCGGATTTAGCGGCTCAAACTCCGGTACTGCATAGCGCTCCTCGTCCTGCAGCAGGGCCAAGTCTGCTACCATCCCTTCTTCGGGGGCTCCGGCGCGGATCCACTGGCGGATGAATTCCAGTTGGCCGTTAGTCAGCGGCGGACGACCCAGCGGCATCTGCGAGCCGTAGTTGGGATGATCGGCGTAGAAGTGCTCTTGATCGGGCGCGTTGATCTTTTCCCAAAGGTAACTCTTGAAAAGGCCTCCAGGTCCCTCATTGCTCAGCAAGACCAAGCCGTCTTGGGCAGCCGCGGCATTGCGCGGTACAGTATTGATCAGTTGGCTATACGCCAAATCTGGTATCAGGACCAAGCCTGACTGCCGAGCAAAGGAGGTGCCGACACTGTGGCAGCTAACGCAGTTGGAGGCGAAGATATCGTGCTGAATCACGTCCCAAGTCGATGCTTCCTGAGGCTCTACCGAGCGGCCGGAATCGCAGCCGCTCAGAGACCAACTCATAGCGCTGAGCAATGCGCTTAGGACAAAGCCGATTCGCCGCATAGCTATCCTCCACAAGTGCGGGGATAATAAGATGATAGGCCCCATGCCACAGACGTGTGAGAATACCGACGACCACGCTGCGGACCTATTATATTCCAGATACCACCATTTTGCGCGATTGTCAAGTTTTACTGCGCACCTAGGATGTCTGGGTGCCGATTTCCCACAACTTTTTAGTTGGCTTAGGTGAGGTTTTTGTTATCTGTGTGTAGGTAGAGCGGGCAATTTTTGATTGATATACTCGTTGATTTCTTTGTATAGTTCTCTCCTCTGCATGGATGAGCGCTATTTTTTTGGAACATTCAACTGTTCGCAATCTGGGCCGAATTGGGGAGCCGAGCCATTGCAGATGCCATCCATCGCTCTGCAATGGTTCCGGTGATTTTCGCCCTACCACAATAGCGAGATCATGGCTGTCTTATTCCGTTTGTCGATCTGGAGCCTCTCTTTGTGGGCTAGTTTCGCAGCCAGACCGACCTCTGGGTTGGTCATCTACCGATTGGGTGGCGAAGCACTGGGGCCGCCTCCAGAAGCAGGCCATGAAGGCGTGGAATTCATCCAGCTAAGCTGGACCGATCTCGATCCTTCCCTAGGCGGAGAGACCGTCGAACTGGATATAGACATCGTCGCTATCCAGCCTCTTGAACGCGATCCAAGTTTCAATATCGCCCCCGGAATTGAAGAACACGGAGGAGAGCACGTCAGACCCAATGTGAATGTGGAAGTGTGGGATGGAGATACTAGTATGCCTTGGGTGGCGGCCAGTTATCTGTGCGGCGCACTCAGCAGATTTTTCTGCGTAGACGATTTTGGCCGGCAAGGCACGGCTAATATCAACTTAGGCAGCCCCTATCTTATCGACCGGGTGCGGATTATATCCGGCCTGACCGATCCGAGTAAAATAGTGCGGACCTTCCGCATTTACATCGCGTCAGAGTTGCCTTGGAAGAATAGATCACTCATTGATCATCCCCCGCCGTATTCGCCTTGGGTCGTCGAGGTGCGAGACAATCGAGAGCAGATCATCGACATCCCCATCCCGCTACAAGAGGGAACGACCTTTGTGCAAGTGGCCATCAGCGAGCACCGTGAGGACTGGGAAGTCAACGAGATAGAAATCTACGCTAAAGGGCTGGTCAAAAAGGCCAGCTACATCTCGAACATCCTCGATTTTGGCCAGCCGATGGCCTGGGGCGACCTGCGCTGGTCCGGACGACAAGACCCCAAAGCCCGCGTCCTCATCCAATCCCGATCCGGACAAGACGACGACCCCAACCTGTTCTGGCGTTTCACCGGACGAGGCGACGAAAAAACACTCGTCAACCGAACCGACTACGCCAAGTTAGCTATAGGCGAAAAAGCCGGTACCGGCTACGATCATGGTAATTGGACGTTCTGGTCGGCCCCCTACGCCTTTGCCGACGGCAACGGTACCCCCATCGTGTCGCTCAGTCCAAGACGCTATCTCCAACTTAGGGTCGATTTTCTGCCTCAAGACGACGACGGCGGACAGGTGGACTTTCTCGAAGTGCGTGCTTCCCCGCCGGTGGCCACGCGATTGGTCGGCGAGGTCTGGCCTGTGGAGGTAAAGGTGGGACAACCGCAGCAGTTTACCTACGCGGTGCGACCAACCCTTGGCACCAGCGATGAAGGCTTTGACCGGCTGGCGATAGCCACCTCGTCGATTGTCGAGGGGGTGGCTGCGGTGCGCATTGGCGATGAGCCGGTGTCCTATGCGGTAGAGGTGTCTGAGCCACACCGGGTGGTAGTGAGTTTTCCGCGGCTGACGGTCGAGGACTCAGGAGCCTTGGTGGAGGTGGTTTTCCAAGCCCAAGTATTGCGCTACGGATCGACTTTTGCCGCACAGGTATGGGATAGCGCCCAGCCGTTGGAGGTGCATCAGGGAGTTCAAGAGGGCGATGCCAGTCCAGCCTATGAAGGCAATCGGGTGTGGGTGGCCACAACAGCCCGAGAGCAGGCAGTGTTACAGGTACGGACGGCGTCAGCAATCTTGACGCCCAATGGAGATGAGCGCAACGACACAGTAGGACTGGGCTACGATTTATTGGAACTGACGGGAGCGGCGTCGGTGGAGGTGGCGGTGTGGGATTTGTCGGGACGGCTGGTGCGTCAGGTGTATGCAGGGCGGGACGACGTGGGGGCGTATGAGCGAATGTGGGATGGGCGCAACGAGTCAGGACGGCTGGTGCCTCCGGGCCTTTACCTCTACCGCGTCTCCGTCGAAGCCGACCACCAAACGGTCCAGCAAGCCGGGCTCCTACACGTGGTGTACTGAGCAATTTCTCGTGTGCTTTGACCGTCCGCAGAAAAGTCAACTTTTGCAATCTGAGCCAATATTCGTATCTATAACAGAAGACATGTAGTGATGTGGTGATCGCAGGAC
Source organism: Candidatus Latescibacterota bacterium (assembly GCA_022820705.1). Taxonomy (GTDB): domain Bacteria; phylum Latescibacterota; class UBA2968; order UBA8231; family UBA8231. The sequence goes on from JAJEEZ010000165.1 coordinate 4,623, forward strand.
TGTTTCTTCTATAGGTACCCTAGCCCCAATGTCCATCTTATGAGCGACCTATTTCGTTCGTTGCCCTGGGCTCTCTTCCTGTGGCTTGGCTTCGCGCTTGGAGAAGCTTCCGGGTTAGTCATCTACCGTTTCGGCGGTGAAGCGCTAGAGCCGCCGCCCGAAATAGACCACGAAGGGGTGGAATTTATCCAGCTAAGCTGGACCGATCTCGATCCTTCTCTAGGCGCAGAGACAGTCGAACTAGATATAGACGCCACTGCCATTCGGGCTCTAAAACGAGATCCTACTTTCAATATCGCCCCCGGGATTGAGGAAAAGGGGGGAAGCCACGTCAGACCCAACGTCAATGGACAGGTCTGGGATGGGGACGAGAGCACTATCTGGTTGGCAGACAGGTATCTGTGCGCCGAGTTCGAGGCCTATAATCTCCTCTGTATTGACGATTTCGGCACCCCGGGCACGGCTAATATTTTTTTAGGCGGTCGCTACCTCGTCGACCGGATTCGGGTGAAATCCGGGTTGGACGACCCAGGCAAAATTGTGGGATCCCTCCGCGTTTTCATGTCCCCCCTTCTTCCCACCATGAGGATTACTTTCAATCCTCCGCCCTTTGCCCCTTGGATCGTCGAGGTGCGCGACAATCGAGAACAAATCCTCGACATCCCCATCCCACCGCACGAGCAAGTGGAATTCGTGCAGGTGACTGTCGGCGAACACAACGAGGACTGGGAAGTCCACGAGATAGAAATCTACGCCAAAGGCTTTGTCGAACAAGCGACGTACATTTCAAACATTCTCGATTTTGGTCAGCCGATGGCTTGGGGCGACCTGCGCTGGGCCGGACGACAAGACCCCAAAGCCCGCGTCCTCATCCAATCCCGATCCGGACAAGACGACGACCCCAACCTGTTCTGGCGTTTCACCGGACGAGGCGACGAAAAAACACCCGTCAGCCGAACGACCTACGCCAAGTCAGCTCTCGGCGAAAAAGCCGGTATCGGTTACGATCACGCTAACTGGACGTTCTGGTCGGCCCCCTACGCCTTTGCCGACAGCAGTGGCACCCCCATCGTGTCAATGAGTCCAAGACGCTACCTCCAACTCAAGGTTGACATTCTCCCCCAAGACGACGATAGCGGACAGGTGGACTTTCTCGAAGTGCGCGCTTCCCCGCCGGTGGCCACACAGTTGGTCGGCGAGATCTGGCCGGTCGAAGTAACGGTAGGACAACCGCAGCAGTTTACCTACGTGATGCGACCCGCCCTTGGGGTGGACAGTGGCGGCTTTGACCGGTTGGAGGTAACCACCACGGCGCGGCTGGGTTCCGTAGCCCAAGTGCGCATCGGCGATGAGCCGGTAGATTATGCAGTGGAAGCGGCTGAGCTGCACCGGGTGGTCGTGAGTATTCCGCGGCTAACGGCTCAGGATTCGGGTGCTTTGGTCGAGGTGGTCTTTGAGGCAGAGGTGTTGCGCTATGGCTCGACTTTTTCAATGCGGGTGTGGAATAGTGCCCTACCGTTGGAGGTGCCCCAAGGTGTGCA
>JAJEEZ010000607.1:0-2664 GCA_022820705.1 Candidatus Latescibacterota bacterium
AACCGACGCTCCGTCTGCGAGTTGACGACGCCCACCTTCGGCAAGATTGCTTACATCGAGGTTGGTGCTATCAACGTCGCCAGCATCGTCCAGACGTACTCGATAGGGCCTTGTGAGCGCGGCCAAGAAAAGGGCTTTTTCCAATTCGGCGGCTCGACCGTCGTGTTGCTTTTCGAGCCGGGGGCGATAGTCTTTGACAGAGATCTAGTCGCCGACTCTGCGGCCGGCTTAGAGGTACACGTCCCCACCGGGGCCGGCGTCGGCAGCCGCGCTTGACCCGCTCCAGCGACTTCGGCAAATTTTCCGCTCTGCAACCCCTCACACCTGGAGGCTACTTATGTCCCTGCAAATGCGCGTAGGTCTAGGCCAGTTCAACGAACTCACCGACGAAAAACTCGCCTTTATCAAGCAGATGGGCTGCGACGATTTTCTGATGAATACCCCCAAACTCCCCGGCGACAAGCAGTGGGAATACGAGGACTTGGCCGCCCTCAGAAAGCGGGCCGACGCCGCCGAACTGCGGCTGATGGCACTGGAAAACGTGCCTACATCGTTTTACGACAAGATCATGCTCGGCCAAAGCGGCCGCGAAGAACAGCTCCAGCACATGATCACCACCGTGCGCAACATGGGCAAGGCCGGCATCCCGATCCTCGGCTACCACTGGATCCCCAACAGCGTCTGGCGCACGCCCGAGCCAGCGACCTTGCGCGGCGGTGCTCGCGCCACCCGCTTTGCCCTCGCCGAACACGACCCCGAAGAACTGACCCACGGCCGCGTCTTCACCCACGAGGAGATGTGGGAAAACTACTGCTGGTACTTGGAGCGCATCTTGCCCATAGCCGAGGAAGCTGACGTGCGCCTAGCCCTGCACCCGGACGACCCACCCACCGGCACGACCCTCGGCGGCATAGCGCGGATATGCAGTTCGTTCGACGACTTCAAGCGCAACATGGACACCTTCGACAGCCCGCATCACGGCCTCGACTTCTGCATGGGGTGCTGGTCGGAGATGGGCGGCCACGACAGCGTCATCCGCGCCGTCCGCCACTTCGGCGGGCAAAAGAAAATCATCTACATTCACTTCCGCGACGTCATCGGGCCAGTAGAGGACTTCCACGAGACCTTCATCGACTGCGGCCAAGTCGATACCTTCGAGGTAGTAAAGACGCTCAAGGCGGTCGGTTTCGACGGCTTTATGATCACCGATCACGTGCCCCATATCGTCGATGACTCGCCTTGGGGACACAGGGGGCGCGCCCATTGCGTGGGCTTCATGCAGGCCCTCATCCAAGTGGTCAACACGTAGGGGGCGGTTTACAAACCGCCCCCTACCCAATCGGCTAGTTTCTCATGCTGGAAAATCATGGTCTCTTGGATGCTCGATAGCCGTCCTTTTCCCGCTGCTTTAGCCCGTTGGTACATGGCGTGGGCAATGGCCACATCGACATACGCTAGACCCACTGCATTGAAATAGACCCGCTCCTCGGCTGTTTCCCTGCCGCCCTTTTCGCCAGCAACGACCTCGACCAAATTCGCGTAAACATCCTCGTCGGACAGTTCGCCATCCTTGTACATGCGACTGAGCGTTTGCGTTCTATGCTTTACGGTCTCCCAATCGTCGCACACAATTTTATCGCATTGTTTCGCCACTTCATATTCGTCCTCCCAGCCGCCGATATGGCTGTAGAAGGCTCCGGGCTTCATCCACGCCGCTTTGAGCAGAGGCGCTTGCGCACTAGTGGCAGTGACGAGAATATCGGCACCCTCCATGGCCCGCTGTGCATTCTCATCAGAGGCAACAAAGCGAAGATCGCCAAAGAGGGGCCTCATCTCTTCGACGAACTGCCTTTCTTCGTGGGCATGCTTGGCGGAAATTCGGCACTCCTCAAGGGTTGGGACCGCTGTCTTCATGGCAATTAAGTGCATCTTGGCCTGCTCGCCCGCGCCTATGAAAGCAATGCTTGTGGAATCTGGCTTGGCGAAATGCTTTGCAGCAATGGCACCCATCGCGCCCACGCGCACATTTGAGCAAAGGGTGCCGTCCATGAAAGCAATGGGGAATCCCCTCTCAATCTCGGATAGTATGATCACAGCAGAGAGGTTCTGCACACCGTACTGCTCGGGATTGTTGGGAAATACAGATACCCATTTGACTCCGCAGACCTTTTCGGGCAACAGCGTTGCCGGTAGACAGTTGATGCGCTCTTGGGTACTGTCGTTGAAAATCTGGACAACTTTTTCTGGAAAAAGGATCTCATCTCTGCGGAAGGCGAGCATGGCGTTTTCCGCCGCGCTCATGGCCAAGCGCATATCCAAACATCCGGCTTGAAGGAGGTCCTCCTGCGAAAGAAAGAGACATTCGATGCGATTCTTATCCGTCATAGTTTCGCCTTTCTCGTAGCCTGTTTAATTTTGCTGGAAACTATCTGGCGCATAAACAATAATCCATAGGGCATTTTCATCAAATCAGACCGCCACACTCACCAATGGCTTCCCAACAAAGAGCACGTCTCCTTCTTGCACTCCTGCTCGTCACCCCGGCCCTAGCCCAAGACGAGCGCCCCTCTGTATCGATCCCCCAGCCCGAGCGCCAGCGCTCGACGCCGACACTAGGCAGCCCCTTGACTATCGTCCAAGTGAGCTACAAATACGCGATCAAGG
>JAJEEZ010000564.1:0-7524 GCA_022820705.1 Candidatus Latescibacterota bacterium
GTGGTGGTACACGACGGGCAGGAGTGGCGCCACTTTTCTGCTTCCTTGCCGGATATTGACTTTTCGGATACGCGCCTAACGTACGAGGATCGCGAGGGCAATATCTGGATCGGGCTTTGGGGTGGAGGACTGATTTTTTGCGACCCAGCCAGCATTCGTCGCTACACCGAAGCCGACGGCCTGCCCGACCGCGAGATTCGCTGCTTGGGCGAAGATCCTGAGGGTCGGATGTGGATTGGGACGATGGGGGGCATGGCCTGCATGGAAGAGGGCCAAATTGGTCCGGTAGGAACTCGTGAAGTCGTGTCTGCCATGGTGGTGGATGGTCAGGGACAGATTTGGAGCGGTGGAGACACTGGCCGGGTGTATCGGTGGGAGGACCAAATGCCGCAAGCGATCTCTGTGGCTGAAGAGGACCACTTTGGAGAGGTCACCGGGCTGTGCGAAGATGGACAAGGGCGTATCTGGGTTGGTACGTTCCGGGGCCGCTTTGGCTTTGGCTGGATCGAGGAAAATCGCTTCACCCCCTTCGACGAGTGGATAATCGACGAGTGCCGTGCCTTATTACAAGACCAAAACGGAGTATTCTGGGTTGGTTTCTATGGAAGAGTACCGGCACTCTACTGTTATGAGAATGATCATTTCCACCCAGCGGATATGGCCAAAGCGGAGTCCATCGCCTATGTCAATGTCTTGTGGGAGTACCAAAACACCCTGTGGGTGGGCACGGCCAAGGGACTTTTCGCCTTGGATCTCTCATCGCGGGAGGTGCATCAGTTTACCGCCGAACAGTTCGGGCTGTCGGCCAATGGCATCTTGGCGCTGACGGTTGACCCGCAGGGCCATATCTGGATGGGCACTAGCGGCGGCGGCGTCCTCCGCTACGACGGCCAAACCTTCCAAAACATCCGCTTGGGGCCATCCGCTCTCGAAAACATGGTCGAAGCCGTCCTGTGCGACCGTCGCGGTCGGCTGTGGTTTGGGACGCGGGCAGGGCTGGTCGCCTATCAGCCGGGACGCACGCCGCCGTGCTTGGTCATCCGCGAGGTGATGGCTGGTACCCGCTTGGCCGCGCCCGAAGCCGTATCCTGCCCAGAGAGCACACCTGAAATTTGTATTCACTTCCAAGGCATCAGCTTCCGCACCGGCGCGGGGCAGATGCGCTACAGTCACCGCTTGGTAGGGCACAATCCGACGGCACAATGGAGCGCGTTTACCACCGCCAATGCAGTCGCATACAACTCTCTGCCGGTGGGTGAGTATCGCTTCGAGGTGCGGACGATGGACCGCGATGGCCTGATGTCCGAAGTCGCCAGCGTGGAGATTCGAGTCCTCCCCGACGCTAAAACCGAACGCATCCACGCCCTTGAAAGTGTGCTGCGTGCGAGCGACCACGTGGTGCATAGCCAGAGTTGGGCGATGCGCCAAGTGATGGAGCAGACCGTGCGCGTCGCCGAGACGGCGATGACGGTGCTGGTGCTGGGCGAGACCGGCACGGGCAAGGGCTTGCTGGCGCAGACTATCCACGAGACAAGCACTCGCCGCAAGCGGCCTTTCATCCAAGTCAATTGCGGGGCACTGCCGGCTGGATTGGTCGAAAGCGAGTTGTTTGGCCACGAGAAAGGGGCCTTTACCGGCGCGGCGAGTCGTCAGCTTGGTCGCTTTGAACTGGCCGATGGAGGTACCCTCTTTCTCGACGAGATCGGCGATTTGCCGTTGGAGTCTCAGCGGGTGCTGCTGCACATCTTAGAGGAGAATGCTCTGACCCGCGTCGGTGGCGAGCAGCCTGTAAAGGTGGATGTGCGTGTCATTGCGGCAACCAACCGCGACTTGCGGCAGGCCATCCAGGAAGGCACGTTTCGCGAAGACCTGTTTTATCGCCTGAGTGTCTTCACCTTAGAGCTTCCGCCGCTGCGGCAGCGACAAGAAGATATCCCGTCTTTGGCGGCGCATTTTGCCGAGCGGTATGCCCAGCATTTGCGGCGGTCGGTGCCGACGCTAGAGGAAGGGGTGGTCGCGCACTTGCAGGGGTATGCTTGGCCGGGAAATGTGCGCGAGTTGGAGCACTTGATTAATCGGGCGGTCTTGTTGTGCGAGGATGGAGTGATCCGCGTGGGCGATTTGCTGCTGCCGTCGGTTGGTCGGCGGGCTGGGGATGCAATGCCACCAGCGCCAGCGGCTGGTGAGGGCTTGGACGAAAAGCAGCAGCTTGTGGAGGCGCTGCAAGCGACCAACTGGATGATCTACGGCGAGCGGGGTGCGGCGCATTTGTTGGGCATGAACCCGGAGAAACTGCGCTACCGCATGCAGAAGTACGGATTGCGCCGACCGAAGAAGTAATCCGCAGGACGTCCCGAGGCATTACCTTAGCCTAGAATCAGATTTAGGGCATCGGCAGTCGTATCTTAGGGGTGGATCTTAAAGGCCGGGGTTCCCATCGTGGGAAGGAGAGTATGAGCGATATATTCTTTGAGCACGTGTTGAGCAGCCAGTACACTGTTTTTGATGGGCTAGCTGGGATGCACGTGGAAGACATCTACCAAGATCGCCAGGGTTTTCTCTGGGTTGCCACAGCCGACGGCGGCGTCAGTCGGTTCGACAGCGCCCGGTTCGATACGTTTGGCCTCAAGGACGGCCTGCCCAATCTGACGGTCATGGCCATTGCCGAGGACGCCGACGGTCGGCTTTTATTCGGCACGTTCGGCGGTGGGATTGCTGCGTATGACGGGCGCGATTTTCAGGTGTACACCACTGAGCACGGCTTACCTTCCAACGAGGTCGTGAGTCTGCAAGCTCAGCCGGATGGTTCGATTCTGGTGCTGACTGGTGCCGGTGTGGCTTGGTTTGCTGAGGGCCGCTGTATAAAGTGCATAACCGACGTTGGTGGCCAACCTTTGGGGCGGGTGTACGATATGGCCACCGACGCGGGCGGCACCACTTGGCTAGCGACGATGAGCCAAGGCATCATAAGCTTAGATGGACAGCGCATGGATATCGGGAATCAGGCAGTCCAATGGGCTTGGAAGTTCGCCCAAGATCCCTCCGGCCATCTGTGGATCGCCTGCGGTTACTCAGGTAGCGAAGTCTTGATCGGCTGCTACGATCCACAAGACCAACATTTTGCGTGCATTAATGTGGGCAAGGGCGACGAAGGGGTGGCGCAGAGCGGGACGCGGCACGTGCGGGTTGACGAGAGGGGCTGGTTGTGGCTGTCTCGTCGGGGCGTGATCTGCTACGACGGGCAGGAGTGGCATTCCTTTTCTGCTTCTTTGCCGGATATTGACTTTTCGGCTACGCGTCTGACGTACAAGGACCGTGAGGGCAACATCTGGATCGGGCTTTGGGGTGGCGGACTGATTTTTTGTGACCCGACTAGTATTCGTCGCTACACGGAAGCCGACGGCCTACCCGACCGCGAGATTTGCCACTTAGGAGAAGACCATGCGGGACGGATGTGGATTGGCACGATGGCGGGCATGGCCTGCATGGAAGAGGGGCAAGTCCGTCCGGTCAAGACGGAGGAAACCGTCTGGGCGATGGTAGTGGATGGTCAGGGGCAGGTCTGGAGCAGTGGAGGTGGGGGCAAGGTGTACAAGTGGGAAGGCCAAACGCCACAACCGATCTCCGTGGCCGAAGAGACCCAGCCAGAAACAATCGTTGGGCTATGCGAAGATGGGCAAGGGCGTATCTGGGTCGGCACGTCCAAGGGTCGCTTCGGCTGGATAGAGGAAAATCGCTTTATTCTCCTTGATGAATGTGGCACTTTGCTGCAAGATCAAGACAGGGGATTCTGGATCGGAGCACTGCTGCCAGACCAAGACGGGCTACTCTGGATCGGTTCGCGCGGAGTAGTACCGGCCCTCTACTGTTACGAGGATGGGCACATGCACCCGGCGGATATAGCCGAAGCGGAGTCCATCGCTTATGTCAACGTCTTGTGGGAGCACCAAAACACCCTGTGGGTGGGCACGGGCAAGGGACTTTTTGCCCTGGATCTCTCGTCGCGGCAGGTGCGCCACTTTACCGCCGAGCAGTTTGGACTGTCGGCCAATGGCATCTTGGCGCTGACGGCCGATCCGCAGGGCCATATCTGGATGGGCACCAGCGGTGGCGGTGTCCTCCGCTACGATGGCCAGACCTTCCAGAGCATCCGCTTGGGATCATCCTCCCTCGAAAATATGGTCGAAGCCGTCCTGTGCGACCGTCGCGGTCGGCTGTGGTTTGGGACGCGGGCAGGGCTGGTTGCCTACCAGCCGGGACACACACCACCGCGATTGGTGATCCGCCAGGTGATGGCCGGCACCTTCTTGGCTGCGCCTGAAGCCGTATCATGCCCCGAGAGCACGCCTGAAATCCGCATTTACTTCCAGGGCATCAGTTTTCGCACCGGCGCAGGGCAGATGCGCTACAGCCATCGGCTGTTAGGCTACGGTCCGGCGGCACAATGGAGCGCGTTTACCGCCGCCGATACGGTCGCGTATAGTACCCTGTCGGTGGGCGAGTATCGCTTCGAGGTGCGGACGATGGACCGCGATGGCTTGCTGTCCGAGGTCGCCAGCGTGGAGATTCAGATCCTCCCCGACGCCAAAACCGAACGCATCCACGCTTTTGAAAACGTCCTGCGAGCGGGCGACCACGTCGTACATAGCGAGAGTTGGGCCATGCGCCAAGTGATGGAGCAGACCGTGCGGGTTGCTGAGACCGCAATGACCGTGCTGGTGCTGGGTGAGACCGGCACCGGCAAGGGCTTGCTGGCGCAGGCGATTCACGAAACAAGCACCCGCCGCCAGCGGCCCTTCATCCAAGTCAATTGCGGAGCGCTGCCGGCTGGGTTGGTCGAAAGCGAGTTGTTCGGCCATGAGAAGGGGGCCTTTACCGGGGCGGCGAGCCGTCAACTCGGCCGCTTTGAACTGGCTGATGGCGGTACGCTCTTTTTGGACGAGATCGGCGATTTGCCGTTGGAGTCTCAGCGGGTGCTGCTGCACATCTTAGAGGAGAATGCCCTGACCCGCGTCGGCGGTGAGCAGCCTGTGAGCGTGGACGTGCGAGTCATCGCGGCGACCAACCGCGACTTGCGGCAGGCTATCCAGGAAGGCACGTTCCGCGAAGACCTGTTCTACCGCCTGAGTGTCTTCACGTTAGAGCTTCCGCCACTGCGGCAGCGACAAGAGGATATCCCGTCTTTGGCGGCGCATTTTGCGGAGCAGTATGCCCAGCACTTGCGGCGTCCGGTGCCGACGCTAGACGCGGGGGTGGTTGAGCACTTGCAGGGGTATGCTTGGCCGGGGAATGTGCGCGAGTTGGAGCATCTGATCCATCGGGCGGTTTTGCTGTGCGAAGGCGGGGCGATCCGCGTTGGCGATTTGTTGTTGCCGTCGGTTGGTCGGCGTGTTGAGGAAGCGGTACTACCCGCGCCAGCGGCTGGCGAGGGCTTGGATGAAAAGCAGCAGCTTGTGGAGGCGTTGCAAGCGACCAACTGGATGATCTATGGCGAGCGGGGTGCGGCGCGCCTGTTGGGCATGAATCCGGAGAAGCTGCGTTACCGCATGCGGAAGTATGGGTTGCGCCGACCGAAGGAGTAATCCGCAGGATGCTCCGAGTTATTAAGAACTGACCGGAGAAGTCGTAGGCGGCCAACACGAAAAGTCGTGGAAAACCACGAAAAGTCGTGTACGGTCCACGGAAAGTCGTGGAAAACCTCACGGGAACGGCTGAGACTGCGCATCGGGAAAATCTCCACCACATTATTTTAAGTGTCTTTTTTATAACCCTTTAGGTTGATCCTAAAGGGTTTTTTTGTTTGGAGCATGGTATCTGGCACGGAATGTGCATAGGTCTCCTCAAGCACGCACCACATGGTCCTCCTCACACTACAGCGGAAGAGGAAATCTGATGAGCGTATATTCCGCAGCCTTAATGGCCCTGAGCCTCTGCCTAACCGTAGCAAGCGCCCAAAGCCAGCCCCGCGCCGCAATCATTACCGGCGAAGTCCACAACCCTCCGTCGCGAGAAATCGAATTCCGCCACGAACCGCTACTCGCGCCCGGGCCGTCCGAACACCCCATCGTCTTGGACGAGCAAAACCGCTTTGCCCTGCTCCTGAACATTCCCAAAGGAGTTTTGGTCTCCGGGTATTACAAAGACGAGGAATACATCCCTTTCTTTGTCGAACCCGGCGACAGTCTGCACGCGGTCATAACCTTCGCCGAGGAAACGGAGGCCGACGCGTCGATGTCGGTGGAACCCGACACCCTGACTTTTAGCGGCCGGGGCGCGGACAACAATCGCTTCTTAGCCGAGTTTCGACCCCAATTTTTTTAGGACCAAGCTCTAGACTGGAGCCCAAAGAATTTTTACGCGAAGTAGAACGGTGGCGTCGGTATGAATTTGCCCTGCTAGACGAGGGCCGTGAAAAACACGCCCTTTCTCCGGAGTTCATCGACTATATGACGGCCTTCATCAACTACAAGTGGGCCGCACGGATGACTGCCTATCCGCTGTTTCCGTTTGGAGCTTCCGCTAGAAGGGAGGTCCCCCCAAACTACTACGACTTCCTGCAAGAAATTCCCTTGATAGATGAAAAGGTTATTGGCGTGAGAGATTATCGCCAGTTTCTGGAAAACATCTTAGACTTGGCGGCGACGTCTGACAGGCCACCTAGACTTGCCGATAGGTACAAGCTGGCGGGATTGGGTCTGTCGCCCGCTGTCCACGCCCGACTCGACTCCATGTACGACGCAAACAACCCACCTAGGCTATCGCAGAAGATCGATATAGCGGGGTTGGGGCTGTCAGAGGCCGCCCTAGCTCTACTCGACTCCATGTACGAAGACCCCAAAGAGATCAGCGCGTCCGAAATGGCCGCTTGGTGGGGGTTGGAGTTATCTCCGGCCGCTCAATCCCAACTCGACTCGTATGAGCATCATCGTACGATCTACTATGACGAAGATATAGCGAGTATCGATACGACGGGCGGGAGTTGGACCTTCTATCTACCACATTCAAAACACAACGAGTGGTCTGTCTACCAACACAACCGCCCGCTATCGGCGCAGATTGACATGTCGAGTTTGGAGTTGTCGCCAGCCACTCAATCCCGACTCGACTCCATGTACCAAAACCGGCAACCGCTCAAGCCATCCCATGGGATTGACTCAGCGGCCTTGGGTCTATCGCCGGCTGTCCACGCCCAACTCGACTCCATCCTTGCCGGGCCAAGTTTTCACGCCTCCCGAGAAGGTGCAGAACGATACGACCTCGCCAAGCAAAAACTACAAGGGCGAGTGCTCTACTGGTTTTTGGCCGGAGAGTTGATGGATGGAATTAGATCCGGCTATGAAGCCTATGTAGATGCCCGCTGGCAATCCTTTGAGCAGAGCAATCCCTTTCCAGAATACACCGAGGCCCTACAAGCGGAAATGGACAAGCTCTCGACGCTAGCGTCAGGGCAGCCCGCTCCCGATTTCACCCTGAAAGACCTCAAGGGCCAACCCGTATCGCTGAGCCAGTTTAAGGGCAAGGTGG
>JAJEEZ010000323.1:0-16039 GCA_022820705.1 Candidatus Latescibacterota bacterium
AACACAGGCCGTTAGCCGTAACTCCGTGCTTGTGCGGATAGAGACCCGTGTAAAAGGAAGCGCGGGCCGGCGAGCAGATTGCAGTCGGTTTAAACGCCGAGTCAAAGCGAACGCCGCGCGCAGCCAAGGCGTCAATGTGCGGCGTGCGACACACTTCGTTCAGCCCGTAGCAACTCACCGTGTCGAGCCGCTGCTGGTCGGACATCAGGACGACGATGTTAGGTTGCTTAGCCATGCTAGCGCTCCCTCGGCTGAGCTCGGGACTTCGGCGAGCTCAGTCGAGTCGTCGAAGCCTCGCTCCGCAAGTCCAGCCACGCCATCTCCGCCTCAGTGAGCGGATTGTCGAGCGCTTGGATGTTCGCTGCGATCTCATCGCCGCTCATGCTGCCGACCAAGGCGTAGATGTCGAGCGGATAACTGAGCACGTACGACAAGGCGATCTGCGGCACCGACAACCCCTTTTCTTCAGCCAGTACCCACGCGCGGTCGAGCCGTTTGAAGTTGTCTTCGCAGTAGTACGACTTCGGCATGGTGCCGTCGAATTGGTCGCGCACTTGCTCGGCGTTGTCGCGAGTGACTTTGCCCGAGAAGAAGCCGCGGGCCACGCTCGACCAAGTAAAGAGCGGCATGTTGTGCTCGGCGTACCATTCACGGGCGGCGGCTTGGCTCGGACCCGCAATCGACAGGCAATCCTTCCACGGCTCGGCGATCTGATCCGCCAAGCTGAAGTTCGGGCTGGAAGCAGCAAAAGGCACGAGCCCGCGTTTGTCCGCGTATTCATTGGCCTCGGCCAAGCGCTCCGGCGTCCAATTCGAGCCGCCAAAAGCGTGGATGCGGCCAGCCGCGTGATGCTCGTTGAGCGCCTCGACAATGGGGCCGACCGGAACCGCCGGATCGTCGCGGTGCAACAGGTAGAGGTCGATATAGTCGGAGCGCAGGCGCACGAGCGAGTCGGCCATGTCCGAGGCGATGTCGTACGGAGTGACGCGGTTGCGGTCCTGGTTGAGATGCGCACCCTTGCCAATGATGACGATTTCATCGCGGTTGCCCCTTGCCTCCATCCACAGCCCGAGCATGCGGTCCACTTCTCCGCCACCGTAACCGTGAGCCGAGTCATACGTGGTGATACCGGCCTGCCAAGCCGCGTCGAGCAGAACAAAGCCTTCTTCCTTATTGCTGCGATTGAGCATGATCGAGCCTTGAACTATGCGCGAGATCTTTTTTTTGATGCCTTGTACGTTGCCGTATTGCACGATTACTTTCCTTTCATTCCATTGGGTATTTCAAGCCGATCTGAGCGCGGATTTCGTCGAGAATCCGCATCAGTTCCACGGTTTCATCGAGCGACATGACCGCGCTCTCGGTCAGACCTTCGCCGAGACAGCGGGCGACTTCTTGCGCTTCGTAGTTGTAGCCATTGCCCGCTAAAGGCAATTCGATGCTCTCTTCGCGGTCCCCGGTTTTGAGCGTGGCGCTTTCGCCTTTCCACCACGACGGATCAATGACAATCGTCCCCTCGCTGCCGACGATCCGCGCTTCGTGCGAAGTCGAAGCGCGAATGGCACAAGAAAGATTGGCGATGGCACCGCTGCTATAGAGGAGCACGATGCCGGTTTGCTCGTCAACGCCAGTTTCGCCGAGGTGTGCAGCCGCGGCAATCTGCGCTGGTTGCGACCCGAGCACCATCGCCGCAAAGGAGACGACGTAGATGCCGATGTCGAGCAAGGCACCGCCGCCCAAAGCGAGGTTGAAAAGCCGACCATCGGGATTGACGCCCGCGCGGAAACCAAAGTCGGCACTGACCAGCAGCGGCTCGCCGATAGCACCAGCGTCGAGCCACTGGCGCACCTGTACCATAATGGGCAAGTAGCGAGACCACATGGCCTCCATCAAAAAGACGCCATTGGCGCGGGCACAGGCGACGACGGCTTCGGCCTCGGCCGCATTGATGGTAAAGGGCTTCTCGCAGAGCACGGCCTTGCCGGCTTCGAGACAGAGAATCGAATTGTCTTTGTGGAAGGGGTGAGGGGTGGCCACGTACACCGCGTCGATGTCGGGATTGGCGCAGAGGGCTTCGTACGAGGCGTGGCGGTTGGGGGCACCGTACTGGTCGGCAAAGGCGTCGGCGCGCTGCTGATCGCGCGAGCCAACGGCGACTAACTCTCCTTCAGAAGTGGCTTGGAGGCCAACGGCGAATTTGTGGGCAATGCTGCCTGGGCCGAGGATGCCCCAGCGGATGGGTGCGGTCATGGATGCTCCTAGCTTGGACTGATGTGAAAAATAAGTGGGGCTATAGTTTGGCCGCGCCTGGAGAAGGCGTCAACCTAGCTTTGGTCGGCAAAATCGCGAGCATTCTGAAATAGCTTCAGCCACGGCCCTTCTTCGCCCGTCCACTCCACCGGACGCCAAGATAGCTGGACATTGCGGAAGACGCGCTCGGGGTGCGGCATCATAATGGTGGCGCGGCCATCGGCGCTAGTGAAAGCGGTCAGTCCTGCGGGCGAGCCGTTGGGATTGGACGGATAGCGCTCGGCCGGATCGCCGTAGTTATCCACGTAACGCAAGCAGAGCTGATTTTTTAGCTGCGCTCGTCCCAGTGCCCGCTCATCGCCGAATTGGACGCGGCCCTCGCCGTGCGCCACCGCAATGGGCAGACGCGACCCTTCCATACCGCGTAAAAGCACCGAGCAGTTCTCCAGTACCTCCACAGTGGCGAGCCGCGCCTCAAACTGCTCGGAGCGGTTGCGCACAAATTGCGGCCAGGCGGCTGCGCCCGGAATCAGCTCCTTGAGGTGCGACAGCATTTGGCAGCCATTGCACACCCCCAGAGAAAAGGTATCCGGTCGCTCGAAAAAGGCGGCGAATTGGTCGCGCAAGCGGTCGTGGAAGAGGATCGAACGCGCCCAGCCAGCCCCGGCTCCGAGCACATCGCCGTAGCTGAAGCCGCCGCAAGCAGCCAGCCCGTGAAACGAACTCAATTCGACGCGGCCTTCCAACAGGTCGGTCATGGTCACGTCAACCGCCTCGCAGGCGGCTGCGTCAAAAGCCGCGGCCATTTCCACTTGGCCGTTGATACCCTGCTCGCGCAGTATCGCCACGCGAGGACGCGCTTTCCCTCCTATGGTCGGAGCGGCTTCGTGCGCCAAGTGGAACTTCAGGCCTGGGTCTTGGCCGTCGGCAAGGGCTTCGTACTCTTCGCGAGCGCAGTCCGGGTCGTCGCGGTGGGCCTGCATCCGATACGTCAGCTCAGCCCACGTCGCGTGGAGGTCGAGCAGGGGAGCGTCATAGACGAGATCCTCGCCACTGCGAATGCGCAGGTGTAAGTCGTCAACAGGCTGGCCCACTTCGTGCACCAAATCGGCGATGCCCTGGTCTGCAAAGACCTTGTACACGGCTTCCTCATCTTCGGCGCGGTATTGGATCACAGCGCCCACTTCCTCGCAAAAAAGCGCGGCGAGCGGGTCGCGGCCCAGCGCGCCAATTTCTAACTCCACGCCGCAGCGACCAGCAAACGCCATCTCGGCCACCGCAGTGAAAAGGCCGCCGTCGGAGCGGTCGTGGTACGCGAGCACGAGATCTTGGTCGAGCAAGTTCTGCACGGCCTCGTACAAACCGCGCACATCGCCGGCATCTATGTCTGGGGCCTCGCTGCCGATTTGGTTGTACACTTGGGCTAGACAGGAGCCGCCGAGGCGGTTTCGTCCGCGACCCAAATCCACGAGTAACAGCCGGGTGTCACCGCCTCGCTTTAGATCGGGCGTGGCGTGGCGGCGCACGTCTTCTACTGGTGCAAAGGCCGAAACGACCAAGCTCAATGGCGCGACCACTTTGTGCGCCGCGCCCTCGGCGTCTTCCCACACCGCCCGCATGGACAGCGAGTCTTTCCCCACCGGAATCGACACCCCCAGCGCCGGACAAAACTCCAACCCCACGGTGCGCACGGTATCGTACAGAGCCGCGTCTTCGCCCTCTTCGCCGCAGGCGCACATCCAGTTCCCCGACAGCTTGATGCGGTGGATCGAGCCAATGTGCGCCGCGGCAATGTTGGTGACGGCTTCGGCAATGGCCATGCGCCCAGACGCTGGTGCATCCACCAAGGCGAGCGGCGTGCGCTCACCCATGGCCATGGCCGACCCGGTATGCCCCTGAAAGGAATGGCAAGTCATAGCCAAATCCGCGACTGGCACCTGATAGGGACCGACCATCTGATCGCGGGCCACCAAGCCGGTGACCGTGCGGTCGGCAATGGTGATGAGGAAGGTCTTAGCCGCGACGGCTGGAAAGCGGAGTACGCGCTCAGCAGTCTCAGCTATCGAGGGCTCCCCTAAGTCGAAAGATTGCTGAACAGGCTGGCTGCGCGTCGCCCGGCGCTGCATCTTGGGCGGCTTGCCCAAAATGACCGCTAGGTCGAGGTCGTCGATGGGCTTGTCGCCGAGCAGAGAGTCGTCGAGCGATAGCGTCCCATCACCAGTCACCTCGCCGATGACTGCAAACAGGCAGCGCTCGCGTGCGGCCAGCTCGGCAAAGCGATTCAAATCAGCGCGGCCCACCACCAGCACGTAGCGCTCTTGCGCCTCATTGCTCCAAATCTGCATCGGACTCATGCCGGGGTCGTCGTTGTGAATGGCCCGCAAGTCAAAGTGCGCACCCACGTCTGCCACCAACTCCGGGCAGGCGTTGGACAACCCCCCGGCCCCCACGTCGTGGATGCTGATGATGGGATTTTCCGCACCAAGCGAGATGCAGCGGCTGATTAGCTCTTGGCAGCGGCGCTGCATCTCGGGGTTGTCGCGCTGCACCGAAGCAAAGTCGAGGTCTTCGCTGTTAGCACCCGTGTCCATGCTAGAAGCCGCGCCCCCGCCGAGGCCGATGAGCATGGCCGGCCCCCCGAGCTGGATGACGCAATCGCCCGCCGCTGGAGTTTTCTTCTCCACGTGCTCAGCGTCGATGAGGCCGACGCCACCGGCGACCATAATCGGCTTGTGGTAGCCGCGCCACACCCCAGTGCTGTCGTCTTCTAGGGTGCGGAACATCCCGAGAATGTTGGGCCGGCCGAATTCATTGCCAAAGGCCGCACCACCGATTGGCCCTTCGGTCATAATGGCGAGCGGGGTTGCCAAGCGGTCCGGGAAAGCAGCGCGCTCTTTTTCCCACGGCTGGGCAAATTCAGGCAGGCGCAGATGCGAGGTAAAAAAGGCGCACAGGCCCGCCTGCGACCAGCCACCCGTGCCAGCCGCCCCCTCGTCGCGGATCTCTCCCCCGACTCCCGTAGAGGCTCCGGGATAGGGCGCGATGGCCGTAGGATGGTTGTGGGTCTCGACCTTGATCAAGACGTGGGTCTGCCGCTGGCGATAGCCATAGCGAAAATCCTCGTCTAGATGTGGCCCGAAGACCGGTACATAAAATCCTTCAATCACGCCGGCGTTGTCGGAATACGCCTTAACCGTGCCTTCGGGGTGGGCCGCGTGCGTGTGGCGAATCATGGCGAAGAGCGAGCGCGCCTCGTGCTGGCCGTCAATGATCCAATCGGCGTTGAAAATTTTGTGGCGGCAGTGCTCTGAGTTGACCACCGCAAACATCATCAGTTCCACGTCGGTCGGGTCGCGGCCGGCAAAGGCGTGCAGCGCGTAGTCAATTTCCTCGTCCGAAAGAGCCAAGCCCATCTCGCGATTGGCATCCACGAGCGCCCGCCGTCCATCGGCTCGCACCGGAACGTGGACCAGTGGCTTGGGGTCCACGCGGCGGAAGAGAGTCTCTAAGGAGTCGAGCGGAGCCTCGATCATGCGGTCGTAGAGCAGCGGCAAGACGACTCGACTGAGCTCGTCGAAGTCCGCGCTGGGCACGGTATCGGCGGCAAAGGCATACAGTGTGCCGCGCTCGACGCGACGCACGAATTCGAGGCCGCAGTTTTTGAGGATGTCGGTGGCTTTGCTCGACCACGGAGACGTCGTGCCCGGTCGCGGGCCAATGGCCACCTCGTTGTGCGCCCGCTCTGGCAGGGTAGCGTCCACGTCGAGGATGCGCATGAGCCGCGCCATCTCGTCGTCAGCTAGGACGCGCGCACATTGCACGGCATAGAAGTAAGTGGCGCTCAAATCCTCAATCTCAGGCGTGCAACTCTGACAACGCGCTAGGAGCGACCGACGGCGAAGGGACGACAGGGCCGGGGGGCCGACAAAGGCGAGTAGCATGGGATACTTTCTAAAGGGAAGAGGTTCAATAAAATGTAGGTGCTGCCGTGAAAACCCTCAAGGATTGCGGCGGCCCGCCGAGCTTATTTTTGCACCTGTGTATATAATGTCTATTTTCAGAATCTAGTCTATGGAACTGGAGGTTCCTATGTCATTTGCTACGCACAGTGAAAACGCCGAGTACATTGAAAGTCTCTACGAGCAATATCAGCGCGATCCCAGCGCGATCCCAGAAGAGTGGCAACACTTCTTCCGCGGCTTTGAATTTGGCTTCGCGCGCTCCGCAACCGCCAGCGCACCAGCAGAAGCCTCGCCGCCGCAGCAGTCCATAGAAGAAGCCACTGAGGGCCTTTTGGTCCTCGAAGGCGTCCAAGCCCTCGTGCAGACCTACCGGCAAATGGGCCACTTCGTCGCTCGGCTCGACCCACTGGGGTACAACCGCCGAAGCCTGCCGCTGTTGGATCTGATAGAATTTGGCCTCGCCGAAGAAGACCTTGACAAGACCGTGGGCAACGGCGGCTTCCTCGGGCGCACGGACGGGACGCTAAGGGGGCTATTGAGCAAAATAAAAACCACGTATTGCCGCTCCATTGGCGTCGAGTACATGGACATCCCGGACAAGGAGCAGCGCGACTGGCTGCAAGAGCGGGTCGAGCCTTGCCTCAACAATCCCAACTTGTCTGAAGACGAGACGCGGCGGGTGCTGGCACGCCTGATCGCCGCCGAGGAGTTCGAGCAGTTTTTGCACACGCGCTACGTCGGGCAAAAGCGCTTCTCGCTCGAAGGGGCCGAGTCCATGGTGCCACTCTTGGACGAACTGGTCAGCACCGGCTCCAAGTTAGGCGTCGAAGAGATGGTCATCGGCATGGCCCACCGCGGTCGGCTCAACGTACTGGCGCACCTCTTGCACAAGCCCTACGAGGAAATCCTCGCCGAGTTCGAGGGTGCCGACCGCACCGACCGCGACGACGACGAGGGCGACGTCAAATACCACAAGGGCTATTCCCATGACCACGTCACCGAGGCGGGACGCAAGGTCCATCTCTCGCTCAGTTTTAATCCTAGTCACCTAGAGCTAGTCGATCCGGTCATCGAGGGCATCGTCTATGCCAAGCAAGCCTACTTGCACGACGACAAAGGGGAACGGGTGGTCCCAGTACTCATCCACGGTGAGGCCGCCTTTACCGGCCAAGGCATCGTCTCCGAGACTCTCAATCTGTCCGAATTGCCCGGCTACCGCACCGGCGGCTCCGTCCACATCATCATTAACAATCAACTCGGCTACACCGCCCAAGCCGACGAGACGCGCTTTACCCCCTACCCGACCGACATAGCCAAGGAGATTCAGGCACCGGTCTTTCACGTCAACGCCGATGACCCCGAATCCGTAGTACAAGCGGCGCGGGTGGCGATGGAGTTTAGACACCGCTTCAAGGTGGATGTCTTTATCGATTTGTGGTGTTATCGCCGCCACGGCCACAACGAAGCCGACGACCCGACCCTGACCCAGCCGCTGATGTACAAGAAGATTGCCGAGCATCCGACGATCCTCCATCTCTATTCCTTCCAGCTCATAGCCCAAAACAAAATCTCCCAAGAGGAAGCCGACGATATCCGCGCACGGATTCGCACCCGGCTCGAAGAAGCCCAGCAAATCGCCCGCCGCCTGCAAGTCCAGCCCCAAACCTCGTCTTTCGGAGGCGTCTGGCAGGGCCTGACTTGGGCTCCCAATGACTGGAGCGCCCAAACGGCCGTCGATGCCAAAATTTTGCAGCGGATCGTCGAGCGGGCGACCCAAGTCCCCAAAGGGTTCTCCCTGCACCGCACAATCCAGCGGATGATCGAAGCGCGCCGCGCTATGGCCGCTGGTCAAGCACCCATCGACTGGGGCTGCAGCGAGGTGATGGCCTTCGGCTCGTTGCTGCGGGAGGGCGTGGCAGTGCGCCTGACTGGCCAAGATACCCAGCGCGGCACCTTTGCCCACCGCCACGCCGTCTGGCACGACACCGAAACGGGCGCGGAGCACGTCCCTTTGCAGTGCTTGGAACGCGATCAAGCCGATTTCGTCGTGATTAACACCATGCTGTCGGAGCTAGCAGTACTCGGTTTTGAATACGGAATCAGCTCGGCAGACCCGAGGCGCTTGGTCTTGTGGGAGGCCCAGTTCGGCGATTTCGTCAACGGCGCGCAGATGGTAATTGACCAATTTCTCTCTAGTGGCGAAGCCAAATGGCAGCGGATGAGCGGCTTGGTCCTGCTGTTGCCACACGGGTACGAGGGCATGGGGCCAGAGCACTCCAGTGCGCGGCTGGAGCGCTTCTTGCAATCGTGCGCCAAAAACAACATGCAGGTGGCTTATCCAACCACGCCCGCGCAACTCTTTCACATCTTGCGGCGGCAGATGCACCGCAACTTCCGCAAGCCGCTAGTGTTGATGACCCCCAAAAGCCTCCTGCGGCACAAGCAATGTGTCTCAGAGTTAGCAGAGTTTTCCGAGGGGACGTTCCAGCGGATCATCGACGACGCAAACGTCGCCGATCCAGCCGCCGTCAGCCGGGTGGTGTTATGCACCGGCAAGATCTACTACGACTTGATAGCTGCCCGCGGCGAGCAAAACGGCAGCGACGAAGTAGCGCTGCTGCGCGTCGAGGAACTCTATCCGTTTCCGACCGCCGAACTCCAAGCTGCGTTTGATCGCTATCCCGCAGCTAAGCAGTTCTACTGGGTGCAGGAAGAATCGCAGAACATGGGTGCTTGGCCCTTTGTCCAGCCTCTTTTGGATGAATTGCTGTCCGCCCACTGCGAGTTGAACTACGTCGGCCGCGACGAAGCGGCCAGTCCGGCCACCGGCTCCGGGCACCTCCACGAAACCGAGCAACGAGAAATCGTCGAGCAAGCACTAGGCCGTAGCCGCGAAGTGGTGCTGCATCAGCGGCGGCAATCTGGTTAGGAGCATTTGCATGTCAGTACAAGTCGAAATACCGAGCATGGGCGAATCGGTCAGCGAGGTAATTCTCCTCGAATGGCTCAAGGGCGACGGCGAGCGCGTCGAGCGGGACGAGCCGCTTTGCGTGTTAGAGACCGACAAGGCCAATGTCGAGCTGCCGTCCCCAGCCAGTGGCGCGCTCAAACACCTACAATCCACCGACACCACGCTAGCCATAGGAGCGGTAGTTGCGGAAATAGATGAATCAGCACAAGCTGCCGCTCCGGCTCCAGCGTCCAAACCCGAACCCACTGCGTCCAAACCTGAACCCACCCTAAGCCCCGCCGTGCGCCGCTTAGTCGAAGAACACGCGCTAGACCCGGCTGCCATTGAGGGCACGGGCAAGGACGGGCGGCTGACGAAAAAGGACGTGCTCGCCCACCTAGAGACGCTATCCGCGCCCGAACCCGCTCAACCGTCGCCTGCACCTGAACCTGCTCAACCACCACCTGTACCCAAACCCGCTCCGCCGCCTGAGCCTGAATCCACTCCTGCGCCCGAACCCGCTCAATCGTCTCCTGCGCCCGCCAGTCCCGGCCTCACCCGCCGCGAGCCAATGAGCCGGCTCCGCCAGCGCATTGCCGAGCACTTGGTCGCCGCGCAGCACAACGCGGCCATGCTGACGACCTTCAACGAAATCGACATGAGTGCGGTGATGCAGCTCAGAGCCAAGTACAAGGAGCGCTTTGCCCAAGTCCACGGCTCATCGCTGGGGCTGATGTCGTTCTTTTCGCGGGCTGCCGTCCTCGCGCTCGGCGAGTTTCCGGCGATCAATGCGCAGATCGACGGCACGCACATTGTGTATCACGACTTCGTCAATTTGGGGATCGCGGTGAGCACGGAGCGCGGTCTAGTCGTGCCCGTCTTGCACCGCGCCGATCAGATGTCCATCGCCCAACTCGAAAGCAACATCAAGCGACTTGCGCTAAGCGCCCGCGACAACAAGCTAGCCATGGACGAGCTAAGCGGCGGCACCTTTACCATCACCAACGGCGGGGTCTTCGGCTCGCTGCTTTCCACGCCGATTTTAAACGCACCGCAAAGCGGCATTCTGGGAATGCACGCGATCCAAGAGCGGCCCGTGGCCGTGGAGGGCCAAGTGGTAATCCGGCCGATGATGTACATAGCACTGTCCTACGATCATCGGCTCGTTGATGGCCAGCAGTCGGTCTCGTTTTTGGTGCGGCTAAAAGAGCTACTGGAAGATCCAGCGCGGCTGCTGTTAGAGGTATAGTGGAAGGCTGTTGCTGGTCAGGAGAAACACCAATGCCAAAAAAAGTTGAAAAACGCAATCAAGAGAATCCGCTTAAGTTCGAGTTCTCTATGGTTGGCAAACAGCTAGCAACAAAAAATGAGTCGAAATTTTGTGAGATATATAGGCATCCTCACGGTTCTCTTTTTCAGGGGGATTCTGTCGAGTGGCTCAAGAGCTTGGACGGAGAAAGCGTGGATCTTATTTTTGCTGATCCTCCATACAACATCAATAAGGCCGAATGGGATAGATTTGAGAATCAAGAAAAGTACATTGAATGGTCGATGGAATGGATTAGAGAGGCACATCGTATTCTAAAGGAAGAAGGGACGATGTATCTCTGTGGATTCTCTGAAATACTTGCAGATATAAAGCAGCCGTCTATGAAGTATTTTAGATCGTGCAAGTAGCTGGTGTGGTACTATAAAAACAAGGCCAATATGGGAAGTGACTGGGGAAGGTCGCATGAGAGCATTCTTCACTTGCGTAAATCCAAGAAACAGACATTTAATATCGATGACATTAGAATCCCCTATGGCAATCATACGCTAAAGTACCCATCTCATCCACAAGCAGAGTCAAGTCAGTACGGAAACGGAGCGAAACAAAAAAATGTTTGGACGCCGCATCCGAGAGGAGCAAAGCCACGAGATGTTATAGAAGTGCCGACCACGTGTAATGGAATGAATGAAAAAACCCCTCATCCTACACAAAAACCAGAAGAACTCGTTCGGAAGTTTGTCCTAGCTTCGTCTAGAGAAGGCGATCTTGTTATTGATCCGTTCTCAGGATCGGGGACAACGTTAGTCGTTTCTGAACAACTTGAGCGAAGATGGGCTGGTTGTGAAATTGATTCCGAATACAATAAATGGGCGATAGACAGGATAGAAAATATGATTCGCAGATCAAAAGACGGATGGATCGCATTTGATAAAGAGAATGAAGAGAGAAGGAGTTTAATCCGTTGAATTTAGAAATTTGGTGCGTATCGGATGCGATCCGATTTCGACAGTATAGTAGCGGGAGATGCGGCCTGTGCTAAAACAGATCTCTCTTAGAATGAATACAGGAATTTGATGACATGACCATTCCGATTTATACCATTGGTTACGGAAGCCGTTCTATCGAACAGTTTGTCGAGATACTACAGCAATATAAAATTGCGTACCTCGTCGATGTCCGTTCGTCCCCTTATTCACGTTATAAGCCAGAGTTTTCCAAAGTAGAACTGGCGAGCGAACTACAGAAACACGGCATTCGCTATCTGTTTATGGGCGATACGCTCGGCGGTCGTCCTGACGATGAAAATTGTTACAACGAGGACGGGAGCGTGGATTACGAAAAGGTAAAAACGATGCAATTTTACGCCGATGGGATTGACCGTATCCGAACCGCTTTTTCTCAGCAACAGCTAGTTGCCCTCATGTGCAGCGAGGGAAAACCGGAGGAATGCCACCGGAGCAAACTGATTGGTGTAACCTTAAAGGATAAAGATATACCGGTGGTTCATATTGACAAAAATGACACGGAGCAGTCTCAGGATGAAATCATCAGTCGGCTGACCAGGGGTCAACTCCCTCTGTTTGATAAAGCTGATAAATCCACGTCCCGCTCGCGCAAGCGATACCTGCGAGGCGATAATGAAACCTAAAATTGTTACCATCGGCGTATACGGGTTTGATGAAGCTGGATTCTTCCGAGCACTAAAGGATGCAAAGGTAGATACCTTCTGTGACATCCGGGACCGACGAGGAGTACGTGGCTCAACATACGCTTTCGTCAATAGCCAGCGTTTGCAAGCACGGCTCGCCGATTTAGGTATCTGTTACCTGCATCGAAAAGACTTGGCACCGTCCAAAGCGGTGCGAGCCAAGCAGGCTGAGATGGATAAAGCAACGAAAACTGCCAAACGTCAACGTATGGAACTAGGGCAGCTATTTATTGAAGGATACCTACATGAATGCTTGGCGCACTTTCAGCCTCAAAGTCTACTTGATGACCTGAAACCGGACGCACAGGTTGTGGCACTCTTTTGTGTTGAACGAGAACCTACGGCTTGCCATCGGTCCCTAGTCGCAGACAAACTAGCGAAGGAACTGAGTTTCGAAGTGGAGCATATCTTGCCATGAAAGTGCTTATTGTTGCCAAGACTCGCATGGGAAAGGGTGCGTGTATTGGTGGAATTACGCAGGATGGGAAGAGTGTTCGGTTGATTCCGGCTGCTATCGATGTCCACGATGGTGCAGGTCAGGAATACGAAGTTGGCGACCTGTGGGAAGTTGAAGCGACTCCTGCACCGGACATTATTCCACCACACGTTGAAAACATCATCGTTCATAAAAAGCGGAGACTTCCTCCCCTCAGAGACCCTACTACAATTATCGAAAAATACATGCCTCCCAAAGTCGGTGGGCCAGCGGAACTTTACGAAGGTCTATCGCAATCCACATCGAACGGTTCGTTGTATATCGCCGAGAGCGGCGGTCTCCCACCCTATAGCACCACCTTCTGGCGTGCAGACCAGCCGTTAGTACTTGACACAACTGGTAAGCGTATCCGCTACCACTATTCGACCGAAGATGGAGGACGAACCCTCACATTTGTCGGTTTTCAGGAACCGCTCCGAACCATTCCAGCAGGCACGTTGTTGCGCGTTTCGCTGGCACATCTATGGCGACCTAAGGATGACTCTACTACTGAGTATCGGTGCTATGTTCAACTTTCAGGCTGGTTTCTTGACAGGGAAGACAACCAAGATTTTGATCAATTCAGCGGTCGAACTACCACACCATCCGAAATTGATACTCCGCCGTTGGACGACACTCCACAGTTGGACGATTCTGTCTTACCTTTACACCTGCTTCAAACCGTTTTCGGCTACGACGAATTTCGACCATTACAGGCAGAAATTATCGAAAACATCTCAAATCGGCGCGACACCTTAATTATCATGCCAACTGGCGGTGGAAAGTCATTGTGTTATCAACTTCCAGCGTTGCTTTTCGAGGGCTTGACCGTTGTTGTGTCACCACTTATCTCGCTCATGCAGGACCAAGTGACACAGTTACAACACTTGGGCGTATCTGCCGTCTTCCTCAACAGTACCCTCACCCACGACGAGTACCTCTCAACTATCCGTCAGATCAAATGTGGAGAGGTTAAGTTACTCTATATCGCTCCAGAAACATTGCTGCGTCCTGAAACATTATTGATGCTTGATGAGTGTCGGATGGACTGCCTTGCAATTGACGAAGCGCACTGCATCTCCCAATGGGGACACGATTTTCGACCAGAATATCGTCAACTGGCACAGATGCGCGAGCGATTTCCCAGCGCTGTGTGTGTTGCGCTCACCGCGACAGCAACACCTCGTGTTCAGACCGACATCAGTCAAGCATTAGGTTTTCGTAACGAGGACAAGTTCATCTCCAGCTTTGACCGAAAAAATCTTGTTATCGCTGTCGAATCAAAGGTCAACTTATATCAGCAAATCTTTGATTTTCTTGCAAATCACCGCGACCAATCTGGTATTATCTACTGTGCCACGAAACTCCAAGTAGATACACTCCACCAAAAATTGGTTGCAGACGACTTCTCCGCATTGCCCTATCACGCTGGACTAGATGCCGAAACCCGTGAACAGAATCAGACCGCTTTCATACGCGACGACGTGCGAATTATGGTGGCGACGATTGCGTTTGGTATGGGCATTGACAAGCCTGATGTGCGTTTTGTGGTACATGCGGATCTGCCTAAGAATATTGAATGTTACTATCAAGAGATCGGTCGTGCCGGACGAGATGGCCTTCGTGCAGATTGTCTGCTTCTGTTCAGCCATGGCGATGTCCATACAATTCAGTACTTCATCCAGCAGGGCGCTGCTTCTGAACGGGATGACAGGAGCAAACGTTTAACCGCACTTGTGGATTGGGCGACTTCGGCGGATTGCCGTCGTATCGGACTGCTGGGCTATTTCGGAGAAAAATACGAGACAGATAACTGCCAGATGTGCGACAACTGCTTGATAGAAGCGACCGAAAAGGTTGACTTAACTATCCCAGCACAGAAGTTTCTCTCTTGTGTGTCACGAACGGGTGAGATCTTCGGAATAAATCATATCATCAAGGTGTTGCGCGGCTCACGAGCAAAGAAGGTGTTGCAATTCGCACATGACAAGCTATCAACCTACTCCATAGGTCGGGAGTATTCTAGAAAACAGTGGAATCTATTGGTACAACAGTTTATTCAGCAACAACTCCTCACGAAAAATATAGAACGCGGCAGCATTCAATTAACGGATAAAGGGTGGGCTGTTCTCAAGGGAGAACAAGTGTGGGGGATTCCGGTAAAAACACAGGTACACCGTCACACGCATCCAGATGAAACCGTTGAATACGACTCCGTTCTATTCGAGCAATTACGCGCTAAACGCAAAGAATTGGCAGATACCGAAGGTATTCCGCCGTACGTGGTTTTCTCCGATAGGACCTTAAAAGAGGTAGCGACCTATTTCCCACAGTCAAAAGAATCGTTTGAGAAAATACACGGCATCGGCCAAATGAAAGTTGAAAAATACGCTGACAACTTTCTACCAATCATCTATACTTACTGCCAACAGCACGAACTGACAGAGCGACCGAAGTCAACTTCTCGCGTGGGCAGATCGATCACCGGGCTCAAATCTCGTAGTCAGGAAGTTGGTGAACGGTTCCAAGCCGGAGAATCAATAGCCGAACTGATGCAAGCCTATGGGATAAAGCGTAGTACGATTATCGCACATCTGAGCAAGTATGTACAAGTAGGGAATCCACTACCAGTAGAGAGACTACACGCCGAGTCATCGTTATCAGACGAGACCAAAGACCGTGTGTTGGGGACCTTCGATGAGCTTGACCCCGACTATCTGAAACCAGTTTTTGATGCGTTTAATGAAACAATCAGTTACGAAGAATTACACCTCATCCGAGCTATTTATTGGACAGTCCATAGTAATCTTTCAGAGAAACCGAAGTCAACTCCTGTGGTCGTACCGAGAGTCAGGGCCAAGTCGCGCAGTCAGGAAGTTGGTGAACGGTTCCGAGCCGGAGAATCAATAGCCGAACTGATGCAAGTCTATGAGGTAAAGCGTGTGACGATTATCAAGCATCTGAGTAAGTACGTACAAGCAGGAAATCCGCTGTCAGTAGAGCGGCTATACTCCGAGTCCTCATTATCATCCGATATCAAAGCATTATCATTCGAGAGTCAAGACCAGTCGCGCAGTCAGGAAGTTGGTGAACGGTTCCGAGCCGGAGAATCAATAGCCGAACTGATGCAAGCCTATGAGGTAAAGCGCGAGAGGATTATCAAACGTCTGAGTAAGTACGTACAAGCAGGAAATCCGCTGTCAGTAGAGCGGCTATACGCCGAGTCCTCATTATCATCCGATATCAAAGACCGTGTACTGGAGGCCTTCGACGAGCTTGGTCCCGACTATCTGAAACCAGTTTTTGATACGTTTAACGAAACAGTTAGTTACGAAGAATCTGATTCCCTTACATTTTTACTTTTTGCTAGGTTTTTTGGTTTTCCTAACGGTTCTGATTCCTGTGGGTGCCAACTGTGCATTGA
>JAJEEZ010000404.1:0-5480 GCA_022820705.1 Candidatus Latescibacterota bacterium
ACCTCTATGCCAGTGGTCAGCCCATTTTTACCTCGCCGGTGCAGCGCGACCCAGACAACCGCGAGGCCAAAGTAGATGCGCAGATCAACCCCCAATTTGTTCGCTTTCTGCAACTCAAGTCGATTACCACGCTCGGATTTGAAGTTGACGAGATAGAGGTGTACGGCAGGGGGTTCGTGCCGACAGCCAGCTATGTGTCCAATGTGTTAGATCTGGGCGAGGAGGTGGTCTGGGGGCGCATTGCCTGGAGCGAAGTGACCGCGGGCAATAGCGCGGATTCCAAGATAGAAATCAGCGTGCGCAGCGGGCAGGATACGACGCCCGATGTCTTTTTTCGCAATGCCAATGTAGGTGGTCGGCAACCGGAGTACGTGCCTACCGACAGCGAGGGCAACACGCTGACCAAGGAAGCCTTTGAAAAACTGGCGAAGAACCAGCAGGGGCCTATCAAATCCGATACGGACAACGGTTGGGTCCAGTGGCAATTGGTCGACAATGGCACCCAGCTAACGGTGCCGGCACCTCGGCGTTATTTCCAGTTCCGCATCGATTTCACCAACCTGAGCTTGGATGCTAGTCGCGCTGTCGCCGACTTGGGCTTCGAGTTCGCACGGCCCCCGGTTGATCGCATTGTCGCCGAGGTGGGACCACCGCAGACCGAGATTGGCAAACAGACGACTTTTACGTACTTCGCCCGCATCACCAATACTACGGGGCGATCGGGATTCACGCGCTTTGAAATCGAAACTCCGGCCCGCATCGCGGCTCTCCGTTCGGTGGAGATCCAAGATGGGGCGGGCAATCGCCTAGATGGAGCCGATTTCGGCGGCGATCTAGCCGGTGTGTCTTTACCCCTGAGTGTCGGATCTTTCTCTCTTGAGGCGGTGGAGGACGACCACTTTGCCCTAAACTTGCCTTTGATCGACGCCGATGGTACCCTTTTGAAAATTGTCTTTGATGCGGCCGTGTTCCGCTATGGTACGCGTTTCCAAGGGCGGGCTTTTGCCGATGCGAGTGTGCAGGTGCCGCTACAGACCGAGGGCGGGGATGCTTCAGCCGAACAAGATACCGACGAGTTGCTGGTGCGGATTCCCGTAGGCTCGCGGGTAGCTGGTCCGCTGGCAATCCAGCCGCGGACCTTCACCCCCAACGGAGATGGGGCCAATGACGTGGCGGAAATAAGCTATGCGGTTCAGCATTTGCTCGAACCATCGCCGAGCGAAGTAAGTATCTACGACTTGACTGGTGGCCGCGTGCGGCAGCTCAACTCGGTCGCAGTCCAAAACGGCCGCGTCCAGCTACAATGGGACGGTCGCGGCGATGACGATCGCTTGGTGCCGCCGGGTATCTACTTGGCGGTAGTGGAAATTCGCTCCGACCGGGAGACCGAGCGGCGGTTCAACAGTGTGTCCGTGGTATACTAGGTGCTAGCCAAGTGAGGAGGGGAATTTTGAACAAGCGCTATCTGATTGTGGTAGGTGCTGTTCTCTGCGTGCTAAGCTGGAGTGCGCCAGCTCCGGTTGGTGCCCAAGCGTACGACTCGCGCATGGGTAGAGTGAAACAGGGTGGGAAGGTGGATTTTTCCCCGCAAGGACCGGGGGTATTATTCGATGCGCTAGATCCGGCAGTGCGCAAATGGTACATCCCCCAAGAATTGTATCAGGAGTACCAGTGGAGACAGTGGGAGTACTCCAACTACGCCCGCGAGCCCTATCAGCGCTATGTCGATACCGCGTTGGAGGGCGATTTCTTTTACGATTTCTTCGGCAATCTAGTCACTCGAGGCTGGTTGATCTACGATTGGCAGCAAGATCGCCCCCAGCAATTCGGCAGCAGTATCCTCAAAACCAACAGGTTCAACCAATGGTTCAACCGAGTAGCCGTCTCCTCGGACCACAAGGGACAATACTACTACAGCATCACGATTGGCGATGAGATCCGCACCACTTTGACGCCAATGACTTTTTCTAAACCCACATTCAACGGCATTCAGTGGGACTTTGCTGCCGACAAGTACTTGGGCACGCTCCTACTGGCCCGTCCCAGTCGGCCGGCCGTGGCCACTTCTTTGGATATCCCCGATCAGAAGACCAGCGTCACCAACTTACTGGGTGGCCGGGGCATCGTTCAGGTCGGCGACTTCGTCCGGATCGGGGCGACCTATGTGACCGCCTTCCAAGGCCAGACGCTATTCGACGATTTCACCGGCAACCCTTTTGCGGGTGGAGCTCTGACCACCGACCAGAATGCGCTGCCCATATCCCGCATCATTATTCGGCTGTCGGACGACTCGCCCGCAGACGGAGTGGGTGGGGCGGCCCTGTTCGACGACGAAATCATCATCGAGGATGTGGACGGCAACACTTTCCGCGGCAGTGCCATAGGATTCGAGCCCATACGCGAAGGGGGGTTCCAACGGGTGGGGTTTTTAGCTGCGGATGGGGACGATCGCATTACCCTCACCTACGACTTTACGGACCCTTTGTACACCGGACCCGATCCTACGACTATTGAAAGAGTATTCTTTGAATTGGTGATCTCCAACGACTACAAGGTGGAAATCACGTCCGACCGGCAGACCAACCGGGACTCACAGCCCGTCTTCTTGCTGATCGAACGGGCCGATGACAATATCCGCGACAACTCCAACCAGCGACTGTTGAAATTCGACTACGGTCTGCCCACGGCCAATACCATCCTTGGCGTTACCTTCGAGGCAAACAAGGTCTGGGGTTTTGACTTTTACGGGGAGTACGATTTCAACAAGCAGTACCGCCAGTATCCCAATCTCAATCTAAAGGATCATCGCAAGGCGGTTAACGACGCTCAGGCATGGATGTTCAACCTGTCCAAGGCGTCCTATCCTTGGTTCGCGTTCCTCGAAGGCTATAGCATGGACGCGGACTATTCTACCCGCACCTTCCTAGCGGGTACTAGGGGACAGGACGAAATCGATTACGAAGACGAAATATCCTATATCTACGAGTTCGTAGAGGACAACGATGACCAAGACCGCCGGCCGGACTGGAACCGCTACAGTATGCTGTCGGACAATGCGGTCTTTCCGGGTTTTGACGAGAACAACGATTTCGTCTCGGATTTCAACCAGAACGATACGGAGGATCGCCAGAACTTCATTCCCGATTACGAAGAGCCTTTCCTGCGCTATCACGCCGATAGGCCCGAATACCTCTTTGGCGTTGACATGAACAACAACGGTTGGATTGACCGCTTTGAAAACGACGAAGAACCCGATTATCCCTATGGGCGCGACCACCGTGGCTACAATGTGTACGCGGGAACCCACATCGGACCCGAGGCCCGGCTAACCGTCGGGCGTTTGCGCGAAAAACTGCTGGCGGGGGATCGCAAAAACGAATCCACGTACCTGCTCTTCACTTACGAAAGGGATTTTGCCCAGTTGGGCCGTTTGCGAGTGTTCGACAACTTCAAGCTGGTCGAAGACGACATTCCCAACAACCTCTTCCAGTGGGTGCAGCCGTCTAATTCCCGCGGTACTCAACAGCGCGTTTTTGATGTGCTTCCGGCGCGCGACACTTGGGTCAACACTTCCTATGTCCAGTTCGATTTCACGCTCGTAGGAAACCTGAATGTGATCAACAAGTTCAAGACTGAAATCTACAACCAGCGCCGGGAGCAGCGCGACCTGCGCGGCACGGCCAGCTTTGTCGGTCTCATCAACAAGGCCGATTACACTTTCCCAGTGCGAAATATCGAACTTGAACCGCGCTTCAAGAGCGAATTTTTGCGCGAGCGCCCCGTGCGCCAGCGCGACCCGGAGCGCCGCGAGTTGACCGAGACGCTTTTTCTTATTGCCCGCATTCCGCTGCTCTCCCATACGCTCGTCGAGTTGGGACTAGAACTATCCCATTTTGAGCAGTTCCGCGATGACGAGGAGGGGGTGCCGGTCGATCGCGACTTGGAGCCGGATTCCTTCAGTCGCATCGTCGCGGTGCAATTTAATAATTCCTCGGATTACTTGGGCTACAGGCTCCATCTGCAGACGGGATTTCGCCTGCAGAAGCTGACGTTTGAAAATCTGCCCCCTAGCACGACCAGCAAGATATTCATGACGGCCTATGCCGGGCTGGAACGCTAGGAGGCTTGACTCTCGCAAAGTTGGATCACTGAGATTGCAGTGATATAACATGGCGATCTGTTGGCAGTCGAAAGGAGGAGAAAAAACAGTCGTCGTTTTACCCCCGGTTGGGGCAGCAAAGACACACGTATCCACTCACTAACTAAAAAAGAGGTGTTGTAATGAAGAGGATCAATAAGATATCAATTGCTTTACTGGTATCGGCTCTCATGGTCGGCTCGGCTTTTGGCCACCAAGGGGAGATGAAGTTCATGTTCCAGTTCCCAGATCACCTGACGCCAGTGCTGGACGGCGATATGTCGGACTGGGACATTGTCTCCGATGTGTACAAGATCAAAGCCGAAACCATGTTCAACCAGTTCGGCGCGCCCATGGATTTGAGCGACTTCAACGCCTCGCTCATTTGGGCCTACAACATCAACGACGGCAAGGCCTATTTTTCAGCTTGGGTTGCCGACGACTACATCAACAACACCGAGAAGTGGTCGACGACTACAGATTGGGACCACTCCGGCGGCATTTTCCGCGGCTTCGACCAGGGGGATGATTTCGAGACCCGCTGGGCCAGTGCCCAAGCCCAACGCTACGATTTGGCCGGCCCAATTTTCAGCTCTTCCGGTTATTATACCCGGATCATCGATGGTTCCAAAGCTTGGGCGGGCCAGCCCCCGTACGTGGAGTGGGCCGGCCAGTTTCTCCGCGGTAACGTCGATACCCAAGAGCCAGCCGAAATGTTCGGCGAGTACTCCATTGTGCCCTTTGACGACATCCATCCCGACGGTGCCGACCAGAGTGTTCAACACAATTGGGTCGAAGGCACCGTTGTCGGTATAGAGGTCAACTGGGGCGACAAGGATGCCGATCCCGGCTCCTACGACGATGCCTATTGGTCCGGTTTCGGCGGCGTAGGAGCTTCTAGGGATGCCGATCAGTTCGGCGACTATTTGTTGGCACCCATCGAAGAGGGGTTGCCCGAAGCTAGGGCTACCGGAGTTGAGGCCAGCACTTGGGGTCAGATCAAGTCTTCCTTCTAATAAGGCTGACTTGACTGCCTGGGCCATAGAAGTTGGAGGATTGTTTCGGGCGGGATTTACGGGCGACTGTAAATCCCGCCGTTCTCTTGGCTTCGACTTGAGCTCAGCCGAAAGTTGGCGACCAAGCAAAGGAGGCACTGGGTGAGACAAGTGCTGATTATAGTCCTGACCGTGTTGGGGATGGGAGCGGGCTATCGGGCTGAGGCGCGCCAATTTTACCAACTGGGGGGCCACGCTGGAAACCTTTGGAGTGAAAGCGGCACGTTGAGTTCTATCGATGTGGCAAGAGTGCCGGGTGCCATCCGCCCGTTCAGCGCCGAAAGCGG
>JAJEEZ010000296.1:0-8816 GCA_022820705.1 Candidatus Latescibacterota bacterium
CCCGTACAAGCGCGACCGCCGCGGATTCAACGTGTACGGCGGTGCGTGGATCGCGCCGAGTGCCAAGCTCACCGCGGGCCACCAGCGCGTGCGCCGCCCCTCAACCGGCGAGACCAATGTGAGCAGCTATGCCCTTTTCGCGTTCGAGCGCAGCTATCCCAACGTGGGCGAGCTGACGGTCTATAACATGTTGAAGCGAGTCGAGGACGACATCGCCGACGACCTCTTCCAATGGCTGCACGGAAGGTTCAGGGACGAGGGCATGACGCCGATCCCGGATCCGCTGGGCCTGCCCAATACTTGGGTCAACAAACTGTCGCTGGCCTTCGAGCGTCGGGGCAATGTCGGAGTCAACTCCGGGAATAAGCTGATCTACGAGGTGCTGCGGCAGCGGGAGCAGCTCACCGTGGACCGGAAGGGTCGGAAAATCTCGCAGCACACCCGGCGGCTCGGCTTGATCAACAAGCTAGCTTGGCTTTATCCCCTAAGCAGCGGCATCCAGCTCCGTCCGCGCGTCAAGCACGAACTGTTCCTAGACGACACGCCGTTCAACACGGAGTGGCTCCTAAACGACCGGGTATTCGAGCGCAAGGAGTGGGCCGGTATGGCCTCCCTGCGGCTGGACATCCCGGTGCTGAGCCACAGCACGGTGATCATCGGCCTGGAGCAGGTCATCTTCCGCGATTTCGCGCAGCAGGAGGTGGCGTTCGCAGACGACCCGGTGGCTGGCCTGAACCGGGGCGATCCCACCGGCGATTTCAATGAGCTATCCCTCGCCCTACAGCTAACCAATGCCACCAGCTATGTGGGATACCGGCTCATGTCAACGATTGGGATCCGGGTGGACCGCCGGAAGATCGACTCGTTCGACCAGCAAGACCGGACGGAGACGAGCGGCCTGTCCTATCTCACTGTATATGCCGGATTGAGAGAATGATAAAACTAAAACCTG
Organism: Candidatus Latescibacterota bacterium; assembly: GCA_022820705.1. Taxonomy (GTDB): domain Bacteria; phylum Latescibacterota; class UBA2968; order UBA8231; family UBA8231. The sequence continues at coordinate 953 of JAJEEZ010000296.1, forward strand.
CGCCACTCGCCTTAGCCTTGGGCATCGTCCTGTCGGGCTGCGAGGAAGACGCTCAAGGCCCGGTGCTAGCCGAGGTAGGAGACACCCGCATTCACGCCGCGCAGTTGCACCGATTTGAGGAACGCCTAGTCGAAAGTCTGCGGGCCAAGGAGGCGGGTATCGAAGGACGACGGCAGCATCTGCAGGCCCTGATCGACAAGGAGCTCCTCATTCGGGAAGCGGCAGCGCGGGGCTGGGACCGCGACCGCGACATGCGCCGCAAGCTGGAGCGCGAATGGACCGAGCGGCTGGTGAATGAATTCTTCGCCCGGGAAGTGGACGCGAAGATCGCGCTCGAAGAGCAGGAAATCCACGACCACTACCTGAAAACTGGACGCAACCGCGCGGTCATGGGTGGCAAGATCGAGGTCGAGAGCCGGGAAGAGGCCGAAGAGATCGTGCGCCTGTTACAGGGTGGTGCCGACTTTGGGGAGTTGGCGCGGCAGCGCTCGACCCACCGCGCGACGGCCGAGCAGGGCGGCCGGTTCATGGGGTACGCCACCAAGGACCAGATGCCCCTGCCCATCATGCAGGAAAAGGTCTTTCCGCTCGCGAAGGGTCAGATCTCCGAACCCATACCCCTGCCGGGCGGCACCTACGGCGTGTTCCAAGTCATGGACGAAGCACCTGTTTCCCTCGAACGGGTGCGGAGTATAGTGGAGACCGAACTCCACCGGGAGAAGGCCGGCCTGCGATCGATGGAGCTTGGCCGGGAACTGCGGGATGCGCTGAACCTGCGTCCCCGAGCAGACGGTTTCGAGCTGCTCGCCGCGCGGCTGGAGAGCGAGGGACACGCGTTCTCCGAGGCGGAACGCGGTACGGTACTCTACGAATTCGACGGCGGCACCATTACAGTGGGACAGTTCGTGGACTCGGCCCGAGAGAACTACCGGGAGTTCGCGGGAGATGTGCTGGCGCAGATGCGCTGGTTTGCCGATTCCGTCCTAGTCCCCCGCGCACTGGCCGCGCAGGCCGCTCGCAATGCCGGAATCGACCGCGAGCCGGAGATGGTCGCCTGGCACCAAGCCAGAGAAGAGGAACGCCTGCTGGCGGTCATTAGAAAGAAGGTGACCGGCGACGTGCAAGTAGATGAGGACGAGGCGCGGCGCTTCTATGCCCAAAATCTACAGACATTCGTTCCCCAAGAGGCCCTGACGCTAGACGAAATTTTGGTCGCCACACGCGAAGACGCGGTCGCGCTCCGGGACCGGATTGAGCGCGGTGAGAATCTGCGGGACCTAGCCCAGCAGCACACCCTGCGGCGCATGGCCATACCAGACAGCGGGCGATTCCACCTTCATTGGTATCAGAAAGAAGCGCACGAGGCCCTGTTCGAGGCCGCACAGGGGGCCGCGCCGGGCGACCTGCTGGGCCCCATCGAAGTGAAGGTGTCGGCCCCCGGTGGTGCGGCGTCAGCAAACCGCTATTATTCCGTGTTCAGGGTCGTCGAATCGACCCTCGGAAGCGATCCCAAGCCCTTCGCCGAGGTCGCGACTCGGGCCTGGGCCATGGCCCTGCGCCGGAAGCGCGATGCGGCCTTCTTCCAATTCCTCGGCGAACTGCGGCGTCAGTACGAGCCCCAAATCAAGATCCACGAAGAGAACCTGAGAACCCTGGTACAAAAGGAACAGTGATGCGATCGACCGAGGCGGACCGCGAGCGCGCCTACATCATCGCTCCAACCTCGGGTCCGTTCGGGCGGGAGGCCGGTCTCCGCCCTCACCCGCTGACGCGCCTCCCGTGAAACAGAAAATCCCCCCGCTCTACCTCCAGTACCTGCGGTCGCGCTCCGAGCCCCTCCTCGAATCGCGCCACCGCCTAACGTGGCGGGGGTTCTTCGTGGGGGGCGGCCTGAGCTTCTTCCTCGCCATCAGCGCCCCCTACAGCAACATGGTCATCAAGGGTGCCTACGTGGCCGCGGACATCAGCACCCCAGGGGCCATCTTCGTCTTCGTCGTACTGATCGGGATTCTCAACCTAGCCTTCAAGCTGGCCGCACGCAGCAGGGACCTAGCCCTCGCTTTCGCCCTCGCGGTAGGGACGGCTTGGCTCTACGCCTACTGGCCGTTTAGTAATGTCGAGGTGCATTCGCCCGGCCTGATCTTCTCCACCTTCGCGCTGATTTGCGCCCTCGTCAACGTGCCACTGGTCTGGTCCGGCCGCAGCTTGGCCCTCAACCGCGCCGAACTGATCATGGTGTACGCCATGCTAGCGATGGTCTCGGCCGTGTGTACGATGGGCCTGACCGAGCTGATCCTGCCCTCTCTCACCGCCATCTTCTACTACGCCTCGCCGGAGAATCAATGGCGAGAGAAGCTCTTCCCCCACTTCCCCGAGCACAACATCCTAGTCGACGACGGGGCCAAGAACACCCTGTTTTACGAGGGCATTTCCGCGCCCGGCCAGAGCATCCCCTACGGCACCTGGGTCGAGCCGTTGATGTGGTGGGCCGTCTTCCTGCTGGCGCTGTACGTCTGCATGATCTCAATCGCCGTAATTCTGCGGCGTCAGTGGATGGAGCGGGAGCGGCTGAGCTATCCCATCGCGCAAGTCGGTCTGGCCATGATCCGCGGCGAGGACGAGAAGGGGCTGGTGAACGGTTTCTTCAAGCGTCGGTCCGTGTGCATTGGCATGGCCATCCCGTTCATCGTCGGCAGCCTGAAGGCCATGTCGAACTACTATCCCTCCATTCCCATGGTGCCCATGCACCTGTCGATACCATACCTCGGCGGCAAGGTCAACTTCGCTCTGACTGGCTTCACCTACCTCATCGACACGAGGATATCGGGCAGCGTGTGGGTGTTCTACCTGCTCGGCCGGCTCCAGAAGAGCGCGCTGGCAATCGCCGGGGTCAAATCGGAGCAGGTACACTTCCACGGCGTTCCCGACGCACCCTTAGTCGGCTACGAGGGGCTAGGTGCCCTGCTGGTGTTGGTCGCAGGAGTGCTGTGGACGGCCCGCGAGCATCTGAAGGCGGTCTGGCTCAAGGCCCTCGGCCGAGCGCCCCACGTCGACGATCGGGACGAAATCCTCTCCTACCGCAGCGCCGTGATCGGCACCTTCGGGGGGATCGCGGTCATGACCCTGTGGCTGTGGCTCATGGGCACACCGCTGTGGGTCTCCTTCTTCTTCATCGTCCTAGCCATGACGATCTTTATCGGCATCACCCGGATCATCGCCGAAGCCGGGCTGGCGACGCTGCGGACGCCCGTCAACGCCCCCGACTTCGTCGTCATGGGTCTCGGTTCATCGCTCGTCGGTCCCACCGGCGTGTTCAACATGTCTATGGCCTACATCTGGGCCGGCGAGGTCCGGGCGTTCGCCATGGCGACCTGCACCAACGCCCTCAAGCTGATTGAGGACATGGATGCGCGCAGCCGACGGCTGGTCTTCCTCGCTCTCATCTTGGCCCTGCTGATCGGGACGTTGGGCTCGTTCTGGATGATCTTCCACGTCGCCTACCGCTACGGCGGCGTCAACCTCGATTATTGGTTCTTCAAGGCGGGACCAGCGGTCGCCTACGACAGCGCCGTGCGCAACCTCGAACCTACCGGCATCTACTGGCCGGGCATCGGCTTCCTGTTCGGCGGCGGCGGCATCATGGCCCTGCTGTACTGGGTGCGCCATCGCCTGCCTTGGTGGCCCCTCCACCCTATCGGCTTCCCAGTCGCGGCTGTGGACCTGATGCCTCACATCATTACCAGCGTGTTCGTCGCTTGGTTCATCAAGGTAATCATCCTCCGCTACGGCGGCGTCAACTTCTACCAACGTACTCAGGGGTTTTTCCTCGGGATGATCGCCGGTCAGATGCTGACCCTCGGCCTCTGGCTCATCATCGACTACTTCACGGGAAACACCGGCAACTTCCTGTTCGCTTGGTAGTGAAAGGTCTGTTAGATGAGTCGCTTTGTTCTTCTCATCACTTTTGTCGCGTGTGCCAATCGCGCGAACACCACGCAGGGCAATGGGGCCGACTGTACCACCGAGGAAATCGCCGCCTTGGCCACCCGTGCAGCATCAAGCGCCTATCAAGACATCAAGGAAGCCGGAGTCATTGCCGATACCCTTGCCGATTCCATTGCTATGGCCGTCGTCGATTCGGTCGCCTATGCTGCCTATGACTCGCTCTTTGCCTCTTTGCGCACCATCTTCGGCCCCGAGGCGGCGGCGGCTTTCGATCAATATATGGATGCCAAACAGGCTTTCTATACAGTAGGCACTCCCATTGACGAAACCGCATTGAGCGACGCTTTTGCAGTCGGTAAATACCTTTTCAACGCCGCTGGCGTTATGCACCGTCTAACCGCAGCGGAAATAATCATCTGGGGCAACGATTATTACCCAGCTTGGGACCGATTTAACGCGGCGGGAAAAGAGATAACCAAGCAAGCCGCCGCTGCCGCGCATAAGGCTAACTGCGCTTTCTACAACGACGCCATTTTGTCTTTGGATGCACCAGATGCTTCCGTTGGATACCGGGCCGCTATCTTGGCCTTCTCTGATGCGTATCTCGAAATGTGTGCCCCAATGCCGCCCGCGCAATTTTTCGGCTTCGCGTACGGGCTAGCTGGACGCTTAGATCAGGCGGCTCGCTATAATGTGTTGCGGACCGCATTGAATACAAGCTACTACACGAGCAATCTTTATTGGGACTTGGAGGCCGTCTCAGAAACAGCCGAACAGGCTGCCCTGACTGCCTTGACCTTGGATTGTAGTCAGTAAGATGGTGGGGTGTCAGTCTGAAAATAATTTATTGGAGCCGCCTCCCGGACTCGAACCGAGGACCGTCTGATTACAAATCAGATGCTCTACCAACTGAGCTAAGGCGGCTAATTATTTAATAATCAACAACTTACAAAAGGATATTACAACGACAGGAAAAGCCTGTATCGACACTATGTCACCATTTCCAGCATTTTTTCTCTTGGACAAAAATCTCTCGATACGCGCATCTTGTCAACAGTAGATGTTTTGTGTTAAAAAGACCCCTTCCCTTGGCGAGAATTGTGCCAAATCTCCCGGCACGGGGTTTCTTTTTAAAAAACTTAATCTCCTATCAAGTTACGAAACCGCTTCTAGTATAATCCCTATCCGCTGCCCTCGCGTCCGTATCGAGAGGCTACTACGAGAGAGCGTTCTGCTGGCGAGGCGCCGTTCGAACCTGTAAATTTTGCCTTGTAGTATGAGCCCAAAATGACCACTATGTAGAGCACCGAGAGGGATATGGCCTGTCGGCGTGATTCCGGAACGAGACCTCGCCAAAGGCATCGAAGCACTGACCCTGCTTAAAGTAAGGAGAGCAACCAATGTTGAAATCTCTTGATCTCACTAACTTCAAAGCATGGCGTGAGTTACAGATAGCTTTAGGGAAGGTCACCGGCCTTTTCGGCACAAACAGTTCGGGCAAGAGCAGCTTGCTTCAGTTTCTGCTCTTGCTCAAGCAGACGAAGAATGCGACGGATCGGGGTCTCGTGCTGGACTTCGGAGGCCCGACCAATCTGGTAAATCTGGGAAATTACGAAGCCTTGGTACATCAAGGCAATCTAGCATTGTACATTGATTGGACGCTAGATTGGATGCTGCCGAAGCCTCTCAGGGTCAACGACCCGAGCGGCTCTCGTGAAGTGCGCTTCAAGGGAGAAAGTCTGCAAGAAAGCTCTCGGGTAGAATGGAAAGGTACACATCCGTCGGCGCGTTATGTGAAATATAGATTTGACGACACCGTTTTCGCTATCGAACCAAGGGCAGACGAATCCAGTAGGTTCGAGCTCAGGTCAGAGGGGCGCAAACCGCTATCGTTCGTTCGGAATCAAGGACGAGGCTCGGCATTGCCCGGCCCGGTCAAGACTCACCTTTTCCCCGATCAGGCCCGTACCTACTTTCAAAACACGGGCTTTCTAAGTCTGTTCGAAGCCGAGTACGAAGCTTTGATGGACAGGATATTCTATCTTGGTCCTCTCCGGGAGCATCCGCAGCGCGAGTACCACTGGTCCGGGGCCAGACCCACTGACGTGGGGCCACGCGGGGAACGCACCGTCGATGCCATTCTGGCGGCTACCGCGCAAGGCGAAACGCGCAACCTCGCACTACGCAAGAGATACATGAAGTTTCAGGAAATGATTGCCTATTGGTTGCGAGAACTAGGCCTGATCGATTCGTTCCAAATTAAAGAAATCGCACCTAGGTCAAACCTCTACCAAGTACGAGTACGAAGGGATCGCACCAGCTCCGAAACGCTGCTGACGGATGTCGGTTTTGGAATCTCCCAAATCCTGCCCGTTTTGGTCCTCCTGTATTATGTGCCGGAAGGCTCGATTGTGCTGATGGAGCAGCCTGAGATTCATCTGCATCCGTCCGTTCAAAGCGGGATGGCGGATGTAATGCTCGCGGTGGCTAAGAGGCGCCAAGTGCAGATCATCGTAGAAAGTCACAGCGAACATCTACTGCGGCGCTTTCAGCGTCGCGTGGCCGAAGGCAGCATGTCGTCGTCGGATTTGAAACTCTATTTCGTTAATACAAAACGCGGTGCAGCCGAGTTGAACGACCTCAAGCTGAACAAGTGGGGTGGTATAGAGAACTGGCCGGATAAATTCTTTGGAGATGAAATGGGCGAGATTGCTGCTATTAGCAAAGCGTCACTAGAAAGACAGATCCAAGCCTGATGACATCCTTTGTCGTAGACACCAACGTTGCCATAGCGGCGAACGGAAGAAACACGCACGCGAGGCACCCGTGCCAATTGGCGTGTATAGAAAAACTGGAGAACATTTGCCGTCAGCAGGTCATTGTAGTTGACGACAAAAACCTTATATTCGACGAATACAAAGAAAGCCTAAGTTTCGCAGGTGCTCCGGGGGTGGGAGACAAGTTCTTCAAGCATCTTTTCGATCATGGGTACGACAAAACTCGAGTGCGTAGAGTTTCTATTACGCCATGTAGCGATGATCGCCTCGGCTTCACAGAGCTACCGAAAAACGATTTGGACAAATCCGATCGCAAGTTTCTAGCAGCTGCCTTGGTTGCACAGGCTACCATTCTGAACGCGACGGACAGCGATTGGAGCGAGCAAGAGGCATTGACGCAGAGTTTGGGAGTGACGGTACAACAGCTTTGCCCACAGCATGCCTCCAAATAATCCGGAGCGCAGATAGGCATATTCCTTGATATCATAGTGTCCTATGTTGAAGTATCCAAAAACTCCCTATTGGCCAGACTCGCCAGCAACTCCCCGGAACGGCGAAGCTCTTGCCGACCCGATGAAGTTCATAGGATCACCGATTGTCGTAACTGAGAAGGTCGATGGGGGCAATACACTCCTTCACAAAGGTGAAGTTTATGCACGTAGTGTCTCCGCTCCTTCGAATGGCAAGTGGATGGCGATGGTCAAGAAACATCATGCTTGGAAAGTGACGGACCCAAACGTGTTTCTTTACGGTGAAGATATCTACGGAGTACACAGCATCGAATATGAACCTGTCGCCGAGAACGAAACCTTTTATGCCTTCGCGCTTCGCTTTAGGGATGGTACCTTTTCGTCGTTCCAGACGATGGTAGATTATGCCCAGGAACGCGACATTCCGGTAGTCCCCATTCTGTTTGAGGGCTTGTTCCGATCCGTTGGCGAAATTCAGAGCTTAGTAAGCAAGGCGCACACGGAGCCATCTGTATTGGGTGGCGAACGAGAAGGGATAGTGATACGGTTGGCACGAGCATTCCCGGCCGAGGAATTTAGGTATAATGTCTGCAAGAGCGTTCGGGTAGGCCATGTTCAGTCCGATGAACATTGGTCTAAGAACTGGAAACCGTGCCGCGTTGTGCATAAATG
>JAJEEZ010000373.1:0-2677 GCA_022820705.1 Candidatus Latescibacterota bacterium
GCTCTGTTCGCCAGCCTGACAGTCGAAATCGACGCCGAGCACCTTCGCATCCGCTTTGGCATCGGCCTGATCCGCAAGCGCTTTCCCCTTGATCAGATCGACACCTGCCGTCCGGTGAAAAACCCTTGGATCTATGGCTGGGGAATCCGCCTGACACCCTACGGCTGGCTCTACAATGTCTCGGGACAGGAGGCGGTGGAGTTGAAGATGAAGAGCGGCAAGACCTGTCGCATTGGCACGGACGAACCCGAGAGCCTAACCGCTGCTCTCGAAGAGGCGCTGGACAACTCAAAGCCAGCGCCGAAGTGATCCGTCCAGTCGGTCGTCGGAGGACGCGAGCGGAAGGGCCGGGAGGTCAGGATTGAGACCAGTTCTCCACCCGTAGTTTTGGTACGCGACCGAATTCGCCTTGGTCGTTCGTAACTAAGGTCGCGTTAAGACTGCGGGCATGTGCCGCGATGAAGAGATCGTTCGCGCCGATGGGTTGACCGCTCTGCCTGAGCGCGTGGCGAATCTCGCCGTAATGCGCGGCCGCATCCACGCCGAAGGGCAGAATTTCAAGATCGAGACAAAACGCCTCTAGTTCACGCGTGTTTTCCGCAACGCGTACCGAATTGGCGACCCCGTAATAAAGTTCCGCGTATGTGATTGAGGAGATGCAAATCTCGGTAGAGTGCGCTTCAAAACACACGCGCAGGGCATCATCCCGCTCGTTGATGACGTAGATGCAGATATTGGTATCTAACATGTACATCAGCGAATGTCGTCCCGCGCATCGAGTGGCGGTTGTTGTCGTTCCGGTAAGGAGCCGCGCGAGTCAGAGTCGAAGTACGCACGCCAGTTCTTGCCACGAGGACGCAGGGTGAGTTGGTTGCCCTCCTTGATTATCTCGACTTCAGAGGTTTCAAACCGACATGGTGCTGGTAAGCGGACGGCCTGACTGCGACCGCTCCAGAACACTTTGGCAATGCCTTTGTAATCCGGTGTTTTACTCATCGTTTTCACCTCCTAGGGAAAATGATATATCTCACGATATACTACTTTGGTGCATCCGTCAACGCCGAGCGGCCTTGTTAGGCACCGGCTTTGCCTCTATTCTTCAGTGTGGTGCTGTAGAGTGGGCGCGTCAACAGCTTCTAGGAGTAGAGCATGACAGACGACGAAAAGTACTTCTTCGACCTCAACGGCTACCTCATCCTCAGAGATGTCGTCGATCCAGACACCATCCGCCGCTGCAATGAGGCCATCGATCACTACGACGACCAGATCGCGGTCCACGAGCGCCGCTTCGAAGGCGAGTCCAAGGCCCTGACCAGCGATGTCCGGCAACGCTGGAGTGACGAGATGGTTGCCTGGGAGCGCCCCTACTGCGAGCCCTTCCGCCAATTGATGGTACACCCCCGCCTCAAACCCTACTTGCGCGAAATAATCGGCGACTATCACATGGCCACGCGGCCGCGACTCATTGTGATGGACAAGGGCTGCGCCGGTCACTACCTCCACGGCGGCCAACTCGATCGGCTGTCCTATTCGCTGACCTATCACTGGAAATTCGGCAAGATCTACAACAGCTTGACTCTAGTGGAATTCCCACTGGCCGACGAAGGCCCCGGCGACGGCGGCTTAGCCGTAGTCCCCGGCGGCCATAAAGCCAACTATCCGATCCCCGAAGCGCTGCGCGATTGCGAGGCTTTCCAAGACGAAGTCGTCGAGGTCAACATGCGCGCCGGCGATGTGGTGCTCTTCGCCGAAACCACCATTCACGGCACCTTAGTCTGGCGCGCGGACCATCAGCGCCGCACCCTGCTCTATTCCTACTGCCCGCGCTACCAAACCCTCTCCCCCCCTATCTCCGAGGTGTCGTATCCGCCCTACGTCCAAGACATGACGCCGGAGCAACAAGCCCTCCTCCGACCGCCGCACTAAAAGAGACCCCAAAGCCCTATGAACGACGACGATAAATTCTTCTTCGACCTCAAAGGCTTCGTCCACCTCAAGGGAGTGTTGAGCCAAGAGGAAGTGGACCGCTGCAACGCCGCCATCGACGCCCACGCCGACCGCTTTTTCCAAACCGAGCGCACCCTCGAAGGAGACTCCAAAGTCCTCGGCGGCGCGAACAAGCAAAAGTGGATGGAGGGCATGTTGGAATGGGAGCGCCCGCACTGCGAGCCTTTTCGCGACCTACTCGTCCACGCCAAAATCCGGCCCTATCTCAACGAACTGCTCGGCGGCTACCGTTTAGACCACGGCCCCTTGCTCATTGCCATGGACAAAGGCAACGGCGGCCACTACCTCCACGGCGGCGGCGTTGAGCGCCAAGACTTTTCGCAGACCTACACCTTCAAATACGGCCAGATGTTCTGCGGCTTAACCGCAGTCGAATTCCAGCTAGCCGACGAAGGCCCCGGCGTCGGGGGCCTAGCGGTCATACCCGGATCCCACCAAGCCAATTTTTCCCCTGCCCGAGAAGCTGCCCCTGTACGAAGAACACCGCGAGTACGTCAAAGAAGTCCACAGCCAAGCCGGCGACGCCATTATCTTAACCGAAGCGCTAACCCACGGCACGCTAGTATGGCAGGGCGAACACCAGCGCCGCTCGCTAATCTACAAGTACAGTCCATCCTTCCAAGCCCACGCGCCCGGCTATCATCAGACGCAAGTCCCCGATTACATCCTC
>JAJEEZ010000276.1:0-10832 GCA_022820705.1 Candidatus Latescibacterota bacterium
AAGTCGTTGAGGTTGGCGTGATTGGCGGCAAACTGCCGCATCCGCCAGCGCACATCAACGCCTAAGTTGGTCGGCATCGCGCCCTCGTAGCGCATTTCATTGCGGTCGTCATCAACCCAGTAGGCACCCGGACTGGTAAAGTTGCGCGCCGCATCGCCAGCACCAGCCAAATTGCTGGTGTAGAAGCCGTGCAAGTACTGCTTGGCCCGGGGCGCATTACTGGCCGTGGTGATATTGATCTCTTCGGGGCTGTATTCCGACATCTGCAAATCTTGGCCCCAAGGCAGGTGCAGATTCTCGCCGCCCGGATAGGTCTGGGTCGGCGTCGTCCACTGGCGATCCCAGTTGCCGACGCGGAAGAGGTTAAAGCGGGCGGTCGGATCGTCATCGGTTTCGCGATACCAAGAACCGGCGTTGCTGGGGAAGAAGGAATCCCATAGATCGCCAGCCGTGAACACGCCGCCCTCTTGCGCGGCGATCGTCCCGGCCGTGGCGATCACCAACACGGTCGCCAGCCGAGACGCAATTTTCATGCGTTTAATCATCTTAGTATTCCTCCTAGAAATCCACGGTGACGCCGAAATTGGCCATGCGCGGGATGTCGTAAATCGCCTGACTCTGGCCAGTGAAGGCCCGGTTGAGGTTGCCCGTCGGGTCTCCCGCTTCCTCCCACTTGGTGGTAGAGGCGATGTTGCGATTGTCCCACGTGAGGATGTTCTCGCGATCGAACAGATTGCGCACCTCAAAGAAGGCCCCTAGCGACAAGCCGCCCAACGCAAGACCGCGGTGGAGCCGCAAGTCCGTGCGCATATTCCACGGGGCCTGCTGGGTCTCGCGCGCACGCGGATCGTCCGTGGTGGCCGTCACATTGTAGTTAAAGCCGCTATCAGCCGTCGAGATCAAGGTCAACCCAACCTCTGCTGGCAACTCGGCCAACAGTGTAACGGCGATGCGGTGGGCACGGTCGTAGCCGGTGACCAATGGATTGCCACCGCCGTTGACATTGGCCTCGTACGTGTTGAAACGCTCCTTGTTGGCCAACGCCGTCTCCAAGGCTTGGACATCGGTTGCAGCGTTGACCGAAAACGAGTTTTTATCCGGGAAAGGCGTCGAGTTATTGCCGTTGCGCGATGCTTTGATATAGCTGTACGCGTAGTTGACTCGGCCATTGATCTTGCTCTGCGACCGGCGCTCCACTCCAAACTCAATGCCGCGGCTGTCGGCGTACCCGCCGCTGGTATTGATACTGTAGGTGGCAAAGCCAGCGTCGGCTGGGCTGATGGTAAAGCCGAGCCGCCCGTAGTTTTCAATGTCTCGGTAATAGGCCGTGACGTCGAACAAGTACTCGGGCGCGAAGCTGTACTGCAAGCCCATCTCGTACGCAGTGGCCGTCGTCGGATCCGCCCCGACATCGGGCACGTTCGGCCAAGCTGGGTTGGTGAAGCTGTCGTAGTCCTCGTAGAGGTACGAAAACGACGGCGGCGAGTAGAACTTGCCCCACGAGTAGTGCATGGCGGCCTGCTCGCTGATCGGATGCGAGATTCCCAGCCTCGGCTGCAAGTACCAGCGCGTTTCAACCTCCCCACTGCGAATCGGGGTGCGGTAGGTGTGGGTCTGGCCGCCTTCATAGGTGTATTCGCCCTCTTCGGACGGGCGGAAAAAGTCGGTGAGTTGCTCGGCGTCCGCATTGAAGCTGTCGAGCCGCAAGCCGGCGTTTAGGATGATGCCCTCGTACTCAATTTTGTCCTGTACGTATAAGGCCAGTTCGCTCGGGCTGCGCTCGTAGTCGGAAATCTCGTATGGCAGGTTGGAATAGCCCACCGTAATCTGCGTCCGCTGCATGAGCTTCGAGACTGTGTGGCTGCGGAACAGTAGGCCGGCCTTGAGCTGGTGGTGGTAGTTGTACTGATGGGTGATGTCGGCCTTGAGCTGCATCACGTCGCGGTTGAGCTCTTCAAAGTAGAAGCCCGCCTGCGCCAAGCGGTACTGATTGTCGCCAAAGGGCAGGTCGAAGTTGCGCGAATTGCCGGGGTTGGTGGTAAAAAAGGTAAAGTTGCCGTCGGCATCGGCCCCAGAGCCGTCAACGCCTAGGTACTTTTCCGACTCTTCGGCGCTGTCGATGAAGACGAAGTCGCCGCTCTCGTCCGCCTCGACGATGCCGTCGGCGTTGTCGTCGGAATAGCCGAACTTGCTCGTGCGCGTAACCTGCGAGAGCTTGATCTCGTAGAAAGTATTATTAGAAAGCGAGTGGCTCATCCCCAGATAGGCCATCGTCCCTAACTTCTTGTTGCCCAAAGCCCCCTCGGGGAAATAGGCGTAGCGGCCGCTGAAGTTGCGATTGACCCAACCTCCCAACTCACCGCCGTCGTCGATCATGACGTTGCCGGTCAGCTTGACATTCTGGCTGAGCCGATTCGTCAGCTTGAGCGAATAGCGTTGCGAGCGGTTGAGCTGGTTAGGGAAAAGTCCCTCGTCGTTGAGATAGCGCGTGGTCAAGTAGAAATGGGTGCGCGGCAACACTTTGCCGCCCAGCGAAAGCTCCATTTCCGTCGAAGGATTATCGCCGTAGGTAACTTGCTCGGGATCGAAAATGTAGTACTTCTCGGCCTTGGCCTTATCGGCTTCGTCCTCGGAGGCCAGCAAGTCGTCGCGCGCCTGCAGGTAACTGTCGAAGTACGTCGTCTTATTGACGGTGTCGGCCAAGCTCGCATAGACATCCGGCCCGGCGTTTTTGTAACCGCTGACGCCGCGACGGACAAACAGCCGTCCCTCGAACTCGTCGCCGCCTTCGCGCGTTACTACATTGACGATGCCAGCGCTAGCCGCGTCGTACTCGGCGTTGAAGGTACCGGCGATAATGTCCAGCGACTGCACGTTGCTGGCGTTGACGCCGACCGCAGTGAACTCGCCGTCCGAGGTGCGATTGACATCTACATAGGGGTTCCAAGTAACTAGACCTTCGCCAGCGCGGAAATACGTATCCGACACATCGATCCCATCGACGAGCACCTTGGCCTCGGCCTTGCGCCCGCCGCGAATATAGCCGCGGAACACGCTCGGCGTCGTGTTAATCAGGTCCTGCAAGTCGGCCACCGGCATGGTGTTGTTGAGCTCGGCGCGGCCGACTGTCGCCCGGCTGGTCGTCAGTGAGCGCTCGACCAGCGGTGCCTCGGCAACCACTGTTATCGTCTCCCCTTCGATCGCCTCGGTCTCCAGCTCGAAATCGACCGTCGTCGTCAGGTCCAAGCGGACCTCGATCTGGGTTTGGCGCACTGTTTGGTGCCCTATGTAACTAGCTTCGACCGAGTACGTGCCGGGGGGAATATTGAGCAGAAAATAGCGGCCCATGTCGTCGGCTGTAGTGCCGACCCGCTCGCCGCCCACTTCGGCGACCACATTGGCCCCGGGCAATGCCTGCCCGGAATCGTCTTGTACTACGCCGGCGATCTTGCCGTTGCCAGCGAATGCCGGCAGGGCGAACAAAGCGCAAAACAGCGCCGCGCCTAGTGCCACCGGCCACTTCCTCCTCTCAGTGTGCATAAGTGTCCTCCTGTGACGTGCTATACTAGAGGTGAGGTAAAGCAGAATCTAGCGCACTGGCCGCAAATTTTGCGGAAACGCGCCAGAGAAACGATAAATACAAGAATTTCAGGCCACGCCGTCAATAGGCACAAAAATCAGGTAGTGGACTATTTAAAAAATGCGATACGGATTAATATTTAAAACGTTTGCAATATAGGCGACATTTGCGCCCAACGTTTAAAGCTCGTGCTACAATAATAATCGGCCTCGCTGCCTACTTATCGCCCTTCCCGCCAAGCGACCAACGGATGCTCTCGCCGCTGCATGGGAAACGCCACCCGTCCCCCGGTAATTTCCGCCTCATAAGCCCCCAAGATCATCTCCAAAGCCGCCACTGCGTCGCGCGCGCTCGACAGCGGCTCGCGGTCGGCTTCGGCCGCGTCAATCAAATCGGCAACCGCCAAGTCGTTGCCCGTGCTCAGCGCTTCGTCCACCACCTCGTCTAAGGGAACCCACTGCTGGCTCGCATCGGCTGGATCAAATACCGGATGCGGATAGAGCATGGCCGGGCCACTGCCGCCGCCGCGCAGCGCAATCACGCCCTCGCTGCCCTCAATCTCCATACCCATTCGCGCACCCCCACCATCGACGTGTTTCCGCGAATCAAAAAAGCCGGCCACCCCGCTCTTAAAGGCGAAGTAGCTATTGATGCAATCGCCGGCGATCGGCCCCACCGGCTCGGTCGCCTCCCGCACATCTTCGACCTGTAACGCACGGCCTTCGTGCACAACGTGCGCCGTCATCCACGCCACGTCGCCGACAAACAGGCGCATCATGTTGAACAAGTGCGTCCCCAACACGATCATGTCCTCGCCGCCGCCGCGCCGATCCTGTTTGCCGTGGGCGCGAATGGCCTGCACCGCACCGATCCGCCCCTGTGCCAACACCTCCTTTACGTGCTGGATGCGCGGCATATACGCCCCCTGATGCGCCACCGCCACCTTGCGCCCGGTCGCCTCGGCTTTAGACACAATCTGGTCGCCCTCAGCCAAGTTCCACGTCATGGGCTTTTCGCAGTACACGTGCGCCCCCACCTCCAAACAGGCCAACACCATCTCCAAGTGGCAATCGGTCCAACGCGGCCCAACCGTCACTACTTCCGGTTGCTCGGCCTCTAGCATCTCGCGCCAGCCGGCGTACGCGCGGGGAGCAGCCAATTCCTCCTGCTTAGCCTGCCGCTCCTCGGCGTCCTCATCGGCGACCGCCACCACCTCAATGCGCGGATGGTTCTTCAAACCCAAGTGCAACCCGTGTCCCCAATTGCCCCGCCCGGTCCGGCCTATAGCCGCTGCTCGATACATCTTGTCGCTCATGTCTAGTCCTCCTTGTGTCGGCGTCGCGTGTGGACGCCTAGTGTGAAGATCCTGCTCCTAACGCACCCCCACGTACACCACATTCCCCATCTCTCCGAGACAAAAGTCGATCACCATCCACATGGCCGCGCCTAGGAGCTGCCCGGCGATCAGCCCGACGAAGAGCGGCTTGTACGTGAGGTAGCCGCGCGTACCCGTGAATTTGAAGATCACGGCCTTGCACAACCAGCCCAAAAACACCGAAAACCACGCCACGCCCATGACCCAACTATCGCTCACCGGCAGGCCGATGTAGTGCAGCGGCCACCACGGAAAGTGGTGCTGCATGTAAATCAGTCCGCCCATCAAGGCCGCACCCACGCCCGTAAACAGCAGCCGCGGACGGATGTGATCCCAGCCAACGGGATTGTGAATCTTGTCCTCCAAAAAGCGATAGGCCAGCGTCGGCACCCCGAATTGGCGCAAGTTGATCCCGCCGTGCGTGTAGTTCAAATAGAGGGTGATCCAGAAGGCCCCCATCATGCCGACGACGACCGCGATGACCAACCCCCAAAACAGGCGGCGGTGATTGGCTCCATGCCCGTGCGCCAGCTTGAGTGCGTTGGCCGTGGAAGCCATGACCGTAGTGCGCATTTCAGCGGCCCACGAATAGCTCAGGCTAATCGACGCCAGCCCCTTCCAGCCGATGACATCCGTGCCCAAGGTATAGACCGCAAAGGGCTGCGGCAGCATAGTCGAAGAGGTAAAACCTACGCCGCCTTGGGCAATAACCCGCGCAATGGCCAGGAAAATGGCAAATGCCCCGCAGAAAAACACCACCGCCGCCACCACCGGCACCCCACTCAAAAGCAGCCAGCCAAAAAAGTAAGCCGCGCATACAATCCACAGCCACACAGCCGCCCGGTACGAGAGAATCTCGTCGCCATCGTCGGCCTGCACGCCGCGCTTAAACGCCGCGTTAAACACTTGGCGCAAGTGGCCCCGCGCCGTCCACAAAATCGCCGCCACCAGCACCAGCATCGCCCCCATCCCTTGGTGCGACAGGGCTATCGAAGAACCCGTCAGCGCCTCATTGTGCCCTTTGACCTCAAAGCCGATGACGTTGAAAATCCCGGTCTGGCAGCGGCTCAACAAGTGGAAAAACCACACTGAGAAGGCCACGTTGAGATTGAGGAAATACGCCACGCCAATGATGGCGAAATTGACGAAGATGTGCAGCCGCACGCTGTCGCGGAACAGCATCAGCGGCTCGAACACCAGCCGCACCTCGGGCACGTAAAAAAAGTAGTGGTTCAGCCCGTCCAGCACTTGAATGGCAAAAGGCAACGCAAACCCGACCCACATCAGCGGATTGCGAAACAACTGCGGGAAAATGCCCTCGTCGTTGCCGCGCAGCATCTCCAAGGGTACCTGCGCCAAGGGAAAGACCAACCGCTCCTGTTCGACCCAAGGCCGCCGGAAGACGACCATCGTGGCGATCATCAGCAGATAGACCGCCAGCATCGCGCTGCCCCAAGCTGCCAGCGGCACCAGCCAAGCACCCCACGGAATGCCCATCCCCGCGGGCAGCCCTTCGTAAAAGAAGCGCGCAGCCTCGGCTTCGTGCGGCGCAAGCCAAGAGGGGATCAGCGGTTGAATCAGCTCGGTCCAGCGGTTTTCTGGCGTGGCGTAGTAAAAGGGGCGGGTGAGGATGTGGCACAGGTTGGTCACCAATCCCCAAGTGGGAATCGCCGACGCCACGACCATCATCGCGTACACGACCACCAGCTCGCTCGTGCGCAGCGACCAAGACTTGATGGTTACTTTCAACAGGGGGTTGACCAGCCCGACGAGAACCAAAAAGACCATCATCGCGCCAGCCGCAATGTAATCCGAGGTCAGACCGGCGTTTTGCAGGACGAGTACTGAGTAGGGACAAGCTAAGTTCAAGAAGAGCGCCGCCCCCGCGCCCAATACGAGGGCGCGCCGCGTCACCTCCAAGCCAATTCCTCCGTTTGCATGGCCGCAAAATAGCCGCTGGCCCTAGCGGTGGCAAAAGATGAGGGAACGATTGTGTGGAAGTGGTTGTAGACCTCCGACCAATAACGCTTGATTTCGTATTGCATAGACCTCAATAATTGGGAATAACTTCGAATTAGAAGTCGAAAAAAGTAAAAATAGGACCCATCGCGGGCAATGGGATCGCCGGTTGACTGAAGGTCGAGTGCGGCTATCTTTGGGCCAAAAAAATCAGACCCTATAGGAGTACCTGTGCGCAAATCCCCGTACACGTCTGCGGACTTCAAGGCCAGCAAACCCGAGGTCATGGGACTAGTCGAAGTCCTGTTCAACCGCCGCCTCTCCACCCTGCTCACCCGCTTGTTGGTCCGCACCCCCCTCACCCCCAACCAAGTAACGGTCCTTTCCTTTCTTGTCATCCTGCCCGGTGTGTACCTGCTCTCCACGGGCGAGCGCATGGCCCTCATCGGGGCCGGCCTGCTCATCCAACTATCCTTTACGCTCGATTGCTGCGACGGCGAAATCGCTCGTTTGCGCGGCCTCAGTTCGCCATTTGGCGCTTGGCTCGACGGTCTGTTCGACCGCATCGCCGAACTGATGCTTTGCCTCGCGTTGGGACGAGCATTGGAGCACCAAAGCGGCGATCCACACGCCTACCTCTACTCGTTTGTCGTCTTCGCTTCGCTGGCCATGACCCACATCGCCACCCTGATGAATGCCACGGCCTTTGGCAAGGGGCAGCTAGCCGAATCCGCGAGCCGCGGCCTGCTTGGCCGCTTGGCCGACTTGTTGCGCGTTCCGCCGCTGAAATTGCGCAACTATCTGCGCAGCGGCATCGACGTCTATTTGATAGTTTTCGCCCTAGGCGCGGTGTTTGACCACCTCATGGGGGTCGTCTATTATTTCGCCGTCGTGCAGAACCTCTATTGGCTGGCCATCGTCTTAATGGTGATGCGGCAAAAAAAGTAACTGGGGGTGTCGTATGGAACCTAGCTTATCCGCTGAGATGCTCGCCGTTCTTAGTTCCGTTCAAGAGAGCTTTTTCCGCGTGCTACCCAAATTGGTCGTCGCCCTAGTCGTCCTGTTCGTCGGGTGGCTCGTGGCGTGGTCGCTCCGCGCGCTCGTGCGCCGAGTGGTCGAGCGTTTTTCCAAGCGGATTTCCGCGGGAACGACCACAGCCGCTTGGCAACAGGCCCTAGCCGACCAAGGGGCTGGGCGCGTTTTCTCAAGCAGCGTCTATTGGCTCGTCTTGTTGGTCGCGGTCATGGTGGCCAGTGAGGCTGTCGGGCTCCCGGTTTTAACCACCTATCTGGCCGCTTTAGCACAATACCTGCCTAGGGTAATCGCGGCGATCGCGGTCCTGTTCGCCGGCGTCATCGGAGGTCGCCTCATTAGCGATGCGGCCATGACTACGGCCTTTCGCTTGCTGCCGCATCAGGGGCGGCAATTGGCCCGCCTCGTCCGGGGAATCATCATCGGCGCGGCCATTCTCGTGGCAACCAAGCAACTCGGAGTAGATGTATCACTACTGACGAACATCTTCTTGATCGTGCTCGCCGCGCTCCTCGCCGGTGCGGCCTTTGCATTTGGGCTAGGTGCCCGCAGCATTATCGCCAACATCCTCGCCATGCACTACGTCAACAAGTCCTACGACGTGGGTCAGCGGATTCGCCTTGGCGACGGCAACGGGCGCATCGTGCGAATGACCTCCACCGCCGTTTTTATCGAGCACGACGAGGGCGAGTTGGGCATCCCCGGCCATCAGTTCTTCGAAGAGCGCTGCCTCCGCATCAGCAAAGGAGTGTCCAGTGAACCTTGAACAACAGCTCCTCGCGCAATTTGCAACCGATCATCCGGCGGAAGTCGCGGCCGCCCTAGCGGCCATGTCGCACCGAGAAGCAGCACTGGTACTCGGCGACCTCGCGCCAGCAGTTGCCGCAGGCCTCTTGCACTACCTGCCATCGCTTTCTGCGGCCCTCGCCCTAGAGCAGCTAGCCGCCGAAGATGCGGCCGCCTTACTCATTGCCGTGCGCCCGGATATCGCCGCGTCCATCTTGCGGGCGACTCCGAGCGAGCGTCGAGCCGCCGTCATCGCTGGCTTTCCCCCGCGCCTTCAAGCCACGATTTCGAGCCTACTCATCTACGCCGAGGATACGGCCGGGGCGCTCATGGACCCGGAAGTGCTCACCGCATTCGAGCAGGAGCCGGTTTGCCAAGTACTCGAACGGCTCCAGCGCAATCCCGAGCACGCCCTCTACTATCTCTACGTGGTAGCCGACGATCAGCGGCTCGTCGGCGTCGTCAACATGCGGGAACTAATGGGCGCTCGGCCCGATGCGTTGCTCGCATCGGTCTGCACGCGCAATGTCGCATCCATTGCCGCCAGCGCCACTTGGCAAACCGTGGTGGGGCACCCAGCGTGGGGAAGAGTCCACGCGCTGCCCGTAGTGGACAAGGCCGGCCAGTTCGTCGGTGTCCTCCGCTACGAAATCGTGCGGGCTTTAGAGCGCCGTCAAGCTGGTGACACCTTGGCAGACAGCAGCCTGCAAACGGCCTCGGCCCTCGGCGAAGTATTTGGCCTCGGCCTGCGCGGCGTATTTCACTGGCCGACCTCCGGGACCACCGGTGGTTCAAGCGAGCGAGAGTCGTAATGGAACAACTTACTCCGCATCATGTCCTCATCCAGCGATTCATCGAACTCCATCCTGAGGAAGTGGCGCGCCAGATGGGAGATGCCAGCACAGACGAGGCCGTCGATGTGCTGCAGCGCGCCGCCGACGCGGTCGCGGCAAACGTCTTACAGCGGATGGAGCTGGACCGCGGCGCGCGCATTTTGGCGAGTTTGGATGACGCTTACTTGGGTCGCCTTCTCACCCAACTCGATCCGGCCATTACTGCAAGGCTAGTTGCGCATCTCGACGAATCAGAGCGCGCTCGGATCCTCGCGCTAGCGGGGACAGATCGCGGGCGGGAAATCCAAGAAATTCTCTCCTATCCGCCGGGGACGGCCGGTTCCCTGATGGACGCTCAGATCAGCACCTTTGCGCTGGACTGCACGGCAGCCACTGCGCTAGAGCGAGTCCGCCAGCTAGGCAATCGCCGCGCTACGGATCTCATACTGCGAGACGAAAACGATCACTACGCGGGCGTGGTGCGGCTGCCAGACGTAGTCGCCGCAGATCCGGAGTTGTCGCTCGGCGATCTTCGCGACGGCACGGCAGTGCAAGTGCTTCCCATGACGCCGCACGAGGAGGTCGTCGAACTCCTCAACACCTACCGCCTCACCAGCCTGCCGGTGGTTGATTTTGCCGGACAAGTAGTAGGCGTCATTCGCCACGATGGCCTCGTGAGCGCGGCGCAGCAAGACTTGGCGAGCGATGTCCAAGAGATGGTCGGTGTATCCGCGGCAGAGCGCGCCCTGTCCAAGCCGTGGGTGGGCATTCGCAGTCGGCTGCCCTGGCTCCATATCAACCTCGTAACCGCCTTTCTGGCGGCTGCGGTCGTCGGCCTCTTTGAGGACACAATTGCCAAGTTTACCGCGCTTGCGGTCCTGCTGCCCGTAGTTGCGGGTCAGTCGGGCAATACCGGCGCACAGGCCCTCGCCGTGACCATGCGCGGACTCGCACTGCGCGAAATCCGCACCTCGCACGCGGCCCGCGTCCTTGGCAAGGAGCTAGCAATCGGCTTTTGCAACGGGTTGGCCATCGCCGTGGTAACCGCGATCGGCGTTTTCATCTGGAGCCAGAGCTTCGGGCTAGCCCTCATCATGCTGTTCGCCATGCTGGCGTCCATGATACTCGCGTCAATAGCCGGCGCAGCCATCCCGGTCGTGCTGGTCAAGCTGGGCCACGACCCTGCGACGGCGTCCTCAATCATTCTCACGACCGCGACCGACATCGTGGGCTTCCTTTCGTTTTTGGGCCTAGCGACGCTGTTGTC
>JAJEEZ010000331.1:0-2820 GCA_022820705.1 Candidatus Latescibacterota bacterium
TCGACAAACCAAGAATACGCCCCGAACATCTCCTTGCACCGCCCGCGCACGGCCGCGATCGGGCCGCCCAAAAAACGGGATAGTTCGATGAGATGCGAGCCGTGGGTCAGCATGAAGTAGCGCTGCTTGTCGCCCTTGGGATCGCCCGCTGGTTTGCGCGCCTGATTGCTGTGCAGCGGCAGCGGTTGGAGATTGTCGGTCATTTTATAGCGATAGGTCGAATCGCAATACCCAGCCTTCAGGGCCAAAATCGACCCCATCTCCTCGCAGATAAACTGCCGGGCAAAAGCAATGCCGGGATCAAAGCGCTTCATGTGCCCGACTTGGAGCGTACAGCCCGAATCGGCCACGGCCCGGCGCAATTCCTCGCACTCCTTCACGCTTGTTCCCAGCGGCTTTTCCACGAAGACGTGTTTGCCCGCGGCCAGCGCCTGCAAACTGAGCGGGACGTGGAACTGATCGGCCGTGGCGATGATGACTGCTTCCACCTGCGGATCCGCGAGCATGTCGGCAAAATCGGCGTAGGTTTTCTCCGGCTGATGAACGGCAGCCATGCGTTCAACCAAATCCGGCGCTTGGTCGCAGAGCGCGTACAGGCGCGTATTGCGAGCCTTGATGCACGACTCAAAGTGGGCGAATTGAGCAATAGGGCCGCAGCCCAACACGCCGATGGACAGAACCTGACTGTCTTTGTTCACGCGCTGGGCAAAATGGCGTACGCTTCGATCTCGACGACCAGATGCGGCTTTAGCAGCGCGGCTATCACGATCAAGGTCGAGGCCGGCAAAATCTCGCCAAACACCTCTTGGTGAGCGCGGGTGACGCCATCAGCATGGTCCACATCCGTGATGTACACGACCGTCCGCACCACGTCTTCGAGGCTAGCTCCGGTCTCGTCGAGCGCCTTGGCGATGATCCCCAATGCGCCCTTGGCCTGCTCGTAGGCATCGCCCTGGTCATGCGGCGGCTGGGCGCAGGTGCCAGCAACGTGGACGTGACGATCCACGCGCACGGCGCGCGAATAGCCAAACTCCGCGCCAAACGGGCTGCTAGTCGGTATGTTTTTGCGTTTCATGGGTCTCCTTTATCCATGGTTTCCTCGACCGCCGCCCACTCCTCCATGAGGGTCGCCAACTCGCGCTCGATATCCGCGTGTTCGCATTCGAGGGCCTTGATCTGGTCGGGCGGGGTCTTTGCGTAATACGTTGGCTCGCAGCGCAAGGAGTCGATTTCCGCCAGCCGGGCTTCTGCTTTCTCTATGCGCGCTAGGCGCTTTTCTTGCTGGGCCGCAGTGCGGCGCTGCTTGTTTTTTCCCTTGCGGTTGGAGCGCGGTTCTCGGGTCGGTGCCTCTTTTTTCCTTTTCGCTTGTCTGGCCTTGAGGATGACTTGATCCGCGTCGAGGTGGTCGTCGCCACAAAAGTGGACGTACTCCGCATACGTGCCGCGAAAGTCGAGGATTTCTTCGGGCTTGATCTCGACAATGCGCGTGGCTAGCTGGCTGATGAACCAGCGATCGTGCGAGACGATGAGCAGCGTACCCGGATAATTCTTAAGCGCCTCGACTAATGCCTCAATGGATTCAAGGTCGAGGTGGTTGGTCGGCTCGTCTAAAACCAGCACGTTGGGTTGAGCAATGGCCAGCCGACAGAAAACGAGCCGCGCGGCCTCGCCACCCGAAAGCGCTCCCAAGCGCTTCTTGCCGTCATCGCCGGAAAAGAGCATCCGCCCCATCTGACTGCGCACGAAGCCGAGGCCCTGGTCCTGACAGCATTCCCACACCCAATCCTCAGCCGTTTGGTTGGCAGGGCTGAGCTGTTCGCGATGGTCCTGGGCAAAGTATCCGGGATGGGCCTCGTACCCCCACTCGGCTTCCCCAACATCAGCGGCCAACTCGCCCATCGCAATTTTGAGCAGCGTTGATTTGCCAATGCCATTCGGCCCCATAATCGCCACGCGATCCCCCTTCTGCACGAGCAAATCAACCCCGTGCAGCACTTCGTTGTCGCCGAATGCCTTTTTGACGCCTTTGAGTGTTAGCACATCGCGCCCACTAGCGCGCCGCTGCTCAAAACGAAAAACCGGATACCGGCGCGAGCTGCGCGGAAGCTCGACCATCTCCTCTTCCCGCTTCTCGATCAGCCGCAGCTTGCTCTGGGCTTGCCGGGCCTTGGTCGCCTTGGCGCGGAAGCGATCCACGAACTGCTGGTGATGGGCGATTTCGCGTTCGCGGTTGGCAATTTCCTTTTCTCGCCGCGTGCGCTCGGCCTGCTTGGCTGCTAGGAAGGCCGTGTAGTCGCCGCGATAGAGCTGGACCGTCTCGTAGTCAATGTCGAGGATAGAGGTGCTAATATTGTCGAGGAAGCGGTGATCGTGCGAGATGATCACCACCGGCCCGGCAAAGTCGCACAGGAAGGTCTCTAACCAGCGGATCGAGAGGATGTCGAGGTGGTTGGTCGGCTCGTCGAGCAGCAACGCATCCGGGGCACTGGCCAACACCTGCGCGAGCAAGACCCGCAGCTTGAAGCCGCCGGACAGCGTTGAGAGCGGATCGTCGTGGATGTGGGCCGGTAGCCCGAGGCCCTCCAAAATCGTACCGGCGCGGGCTTGCGCGGTGTACCCATCGCAGTGGAGAAAAGTCTCTTCGAGCTGGGCGAACTTGTCGGCGTCGAACTCCTCCTCGGACGCGGCGAGGAGCCGCTCTTTGGCGACCGTCGCCTCCCACAGCGCCTCATTGCCCATCAGCGCGACATTGAGAATTGACTCGTCCTCGTAGAGGAACTGATCCTGTTGCAAGACCCCTAAGCGTAGGCGCTGCGGGAC